>DASQVU010000117.1:0-9957 GCA_035640615.1 Pseudonocardiaceae bacterium | reverse complement strand
CGTCGCACCGGTGAGCGGCGCCCGCCGCGCGACGACCGGTGGCGTGACGGGTGGGGTGACCGGCGGGCGTTGCCCGGGCCCTGTGGGTGGACCCACCGCGGGTGCCCAGCTGCGGCCGGTGCGAGTGTTGCGGTTCGGTTGCGTTGCAGGTCGGTCTGGGCTCTGCAGCAGAGCCGACGGGCGCGTCGCCGACTCGCGCTGACCAGCTTTGTTCGGGTGCGCGATCGGCGGCACCGCGGTCTCGCCAGGCGTGCTGGGCTCCTCCGCGGCTCGACGACGCCGTCGCCCAGGGGTGGGGGCCGGCTCGCCATACCGGGCCAGCAGCTCAGCCACAGTGAACTGAGCCCGCTCCTCCGGCTCGCTAGTGCGCCTCATTGTTATTTACCGTGCACCCCGGGCCACCGTGCGTCCAGTCCGTCGAGGTGGACGGCGGGTCAGCTGCGCCGTCCGGTCGATCCCGTCCAACCAATCCAACCAGTCCAACTTGCGCAAGATGACGCCCTCCCGCAACGCCCACGGGCAGAGATCGATCTCATCGACGTCCAACGCGTGCATCGTCGCCTGGATCACCAGCGCTCCGGCAACGAGCTGATGGGCTCGGCTCGCACTGACTCCTTCCAGTTCGGCCAGGTCCACCGCACTCATTCGGGAGATAAACGCGATCACCTGGCGAAGGGCTGCGGCGGTGAGCGTACGGCGTACCCGCGGACCCGCTGACGAGGGGGCGGCGCCACTGAGCCGGGCCAGCGACCGGATCGTCTTCGAGGTACCCACCACCCGGTCCGGAATGCCGGCATCCCGCAACTTGGCGGCCGGTTCCTCGAGCTGTTCGGCGATATGCTCGCGCAGCAGGTCCAGTTCGCGCCGACGCGGCGGGTCGTGGGTCAACCAAGTCCTGGTGAGCCGGCCGGCGCCCAGCGGCAGGGACACCGCAACATCGGGTTCCTCGTCGAGTCCCGCCGCGATCTCCAACGATCCCCCGCCGATGTCCACCACGAGCAGCCGGCCAGCCGACCAGCCACACCAGCGGCGGGCGGCCAGGAACGTGAGGATGGCCTCCTCCTCGCCGGTGAGGACCTCGAGCTCCACCCCGGTCTCGGCATGCACCCGGTCCAACACCGCACCGGCGTTGGAGGCATCACGCACCGCTGACGTGGCGAAGGCGATCACGTCCTCGCAACCCATCGCCGCTGCTGAGGCGACGGCATCGCGCACGGTGCGGACCAGATGATCGGCCCCGTCCCGGGTGATCTTGCCGCGGGCGTCCATCTGCTCGGCGAGCCGTAGCACCCACTTCTCCGAGGTCTGGGGTAACGGATGGGCGCCATGGTGGGCATCAACCACCAGCAGGTGGACGGTGTTGGAACCCACGTCGAGTACGCCGAGCCGCATGAAAGGCCACGCTACGGCAGGGCGGTCAGGTGTCGTACTTATAACCGAGTCCGCGGACGGTGAGCAGGTGCCTCGGCGAGGACGGATCTTGCTCGATCTTGGAACGTAACCGCTTGACGTGGACGTCGAGGGTCTTGGTGTCACCGACGTAGTCCGCTCCCCACACGCGGTCGATGAGCTGACCCCGGGTGAGCACGCGGCCCACGTTGCGTAGCAGGTACTCCAACAGGTCGAATTCCTTGAGCGGCAGCCCTACTTCCTGCCCGGCCACGGTGACGATGTGCCGCTCGACATCCATGCGTACCGGTCCGGCTTCTAACACCGCCGGCCCGGCGGTGGCGGCACCGGATACCGGGCCATCGGCGACCTCGGCACCGCGGCGCAACACAGCACGGATCCTGGCAATGAGCTCACGAGCGGAGTACGGCTTGGTGATGTAGTCATCGGCGCCCAGTTCCAGGCCCACGACCTTGTCGATCTCGCTGTCCCGAGCCGTCACCATGATCACCGGAACGGTGGAGCGTAAGCGGAGTTGCTTGCACACGTCGGTACCGCTCATTCCGGGCAGCATGAGATCGAGCAACACGATGTCGGCACCGTTGCGGTCGAATTCTTCCAGGGCCTCGGATCCGGTGGTGGCGACCGCCGGGGAGAACCCCTCCTTGCGCAGCAGGAAGGCCAGTGGGTCAGCGAAGTCTTCCTCATCCTCGACGATGAGCACTCTGATCATGGCGACCCTCCCACGTACTCGGGTGTTGGGACCGTGCGCACTGCGTGCTGGGGGCTGTTCGGGTGGGCGGGGATGCGCAGCGTGAAGGTGGAGCCGGTGCCGGGTTTGCTCCAAAGGTGGACTTCACCGCCGTGGTTGGCGGCGACGTGTTTGACGATGGCGAGACCGAGGCCGGTGCCGCCGGTGGAGCGGGAGCGGGCTTGGTCGATGCGGAAGAAGCGTTCGAAGACGCGTTGTTGGTGTTCGGGGTCGATGCCCAGGCCGCGGTCGGTGACGGCAATTTCGACGTAGCCGGCGTGGAGCCGGCGGCTGATCGAGACCGGCGAGCCGGGTGGGGAGTAGGAGATCGCGTTGTCCAGCAGGTTGGACAGCGCGGTGACCAACGGGGTGGCATCGCCGTGCAGCAGCAGCCCGGACGGGTGGTCGGCGGTGATGCGGATGTTCGCCGATTCGGCGGCGAGCCGGCAGCGTTGCAGCGCTTCGGTGACGACCTGATCGACTTCTACGGTGGCCAGCTCGGGCAGCGCTTCGGCGCCTTGTAGCCGGGACAGCGCGATCAGTTCGGTGACCAGGGTGCCCAACCGGTTGGCCTCGTTGAGGATCTTGGTACCGAACCGGCGGACCTCATGCGGATCATCGGCAGCATCCAGCACCGCCTCGGCCAACAACGCCATCGCTCCCACCGGGGTCTTCAACTCATGACTGACATTGGCCACGAAATCCCGCCGGGTCGCCTCCAACCGCACCGCATCCGACTCATCCGAGGCATCCACCACGGTGAACTCATCCCCCAACGGGCGCACCTCACCCAGCACCGCAGTAGGCCCCCGCCCCGCACGCCCACCCCGATCCAGCGGGGAGAGATCCACCAAGACCACCTCACCCGAGGCCCGCACCTGCTCGGCCGCCTTGCGCGCCCGCTCATCCGGCCGCGACCCATGCACCAACCCCAACTCCACCGCCGGCGGATTGGCCAACACCACATCACCCATCGGATCCAGCAACACCACGCCGTTGTGGGACGACAACACCACCCTCTGCACGAGATCGGCGACAGTGGCACCGTCCGGGCGCGACGGCGTCACCGCTTTGCCGGCGCGTCGGCCGATCAGGATGCCCACGATCAACCCGATCATCAGCGTGCCGATCGCTAGGGTCACAATGGCCACGGATGTCAGGGAAAACGTCACAGCACAATCGTAAGCACCCCAGGTGGGTGTATCCCTAGCCCTGGCGCACCCCGAGTGACGAGATATACCCACAATAGGGCGAATCTTCTTCGTTCGTTCACCCTAAGTTCATAACTACGTCGGGCGACAGCCTGTTGCCGCTTAGCCGGCTCGGCCGGTTAACGGCCTTGCGCAGCGACCGCCGTAATAGCCTCCCGGGCCGCATCGGGATCGAGATAGATCCCGCCTGGAGTAAGCGGTCGCAATCGCTCGTCGAGGTCATAGCGAAGCGGGATACCGGTCGGGATGTTGAGGCCGACGATGGTCTGCGGGTCGAGTTCGTCCAGGTACTTGACCAAAGCCCGTAACGAGTTGCCGTGCGCAACCACCAGCACGGTGCATCCGGCGCGTAGTTCTGGCGCGATCGACGCATCCCAGTACGGCAGCATCCGGCTGACCACATCGGCTAGGCACTCGGTCCTGGGTACCTCGACGCCAGCGTACCGGGGATCGCCATCCTGGCTGAACTCGCTGCCGGGAGCTATCTCGGGGGGCTGGATGTCGTAGGAGCGGCGCCAGCGGGCGAATTGCTCATCGCCGTACTCTTTGCGGACCTGTGCCTTGTCCTTGCCTTGCAGCGCACCGTAGTGCCGCTCGTTGAGCCGCCAGTCGCGGCGAACGGGTATCCAGTGCCGATCCGCCGCATCGAGCGCCAGATTGGCGCTAGTGATCGCGCGGCGCAGCAACGACGTGTGCACCACGTCAGGCAGCAGCCCGGTCTGGCGCATCAACTCACCGGATCGCATCGCCTCCCGCTCGCCCCGGGATGACAACGGCACATCTACCCACCCGGTAAACAGGTTCTTGGCATTCCACTCGCTCTCGCCGTGACGGAGCAAGACCAGGGTGCCTACGTTCATGGGACTAGCCTGCCACGCGCCGCGTGTCCTCGATCGAGCACCGGGCTTTCGACCAATACACTGCCGGTGAACTCAGCTGGTAATGCGGGATCAATACCCCAAATCAATTGGCCCGATTGGGCGCTGGCCGTGACTACTGGGTTACGCGTAAATTAATGCGCGACGACGGTGTATCGGAACCCCCTGCTGACACCCCCACCGTCGTTGCAGGGAACCGTTGGTCGGCGCTTCCCCGCCCCCCGGGAAAGGCCGGTCGCACAATGGTTCCCTGCAGGTGGGGTTTCCTGCGCAGCAGGGTTTTTGCAATCTAAGCCTGCCATTGCTCCTTGCGAGCGGCGTGACGGCCACCGAACGTACCCGGCAGGCCGCCTTCGTAGAGGTACTTGGCTTCCTCCGCGACCTCGCGCGTCAGGCAAGGCCACGACGCGGCGACCCCGTTCTCATCGCGGCAAGCCCAGCAGCGACCCTGCGAGTCGGGAACATGCGCCGTCAACGCACTACGCCACATGTCCGGCAATTCGGCCAAGATCGCTGCCATGCTCATGTCCATCTACCTCCCGAAGATCGATGCATCCTACAACCGGCGGTCAAGGGGCACTTCATACCAGTGCTGTCGGGTCCCCGAAGCTGCCGTTCGGGCGATATGGACTCAGCGCAACGAGGCGTATGCAACCCGTGACAGCCCGCTCTACAGTTGAGGCGCCCGACTTGCTGACAGAGCGGGTTGTGTTTTGCACGGTCTGTTGTCGCGTCGACCATACTGAGCGTTACTCGCCGCGGCGAGCTGCTCGAGGACCACCGTGAGGGTGCCATACCGACCGCACGGTGACAGACCGGCGCGCAATGTAGGCCAATTGGGTTGCGCTGAAAATCAACTAGCTCGAACCCTTGAGATCCGTCCCCCCGGCTGAGAGTGTGTCACCGCTCTCCTCGCCGCTCCCACCGCACTTCCCGGCAGGTGAGCAGTAGCCCGCGGTTCGTCCACCCCCCATCGGACCGCGGCCCGCCAGGATCTCTGGGTGCCCCTCGCTCAGGGATATCCGTTACGCGGGACACACAGTGGCGGGGCGAGTTCGAGTGTGCGACTCCCCCCTCTCCCCCGGACCGCCCCGCCACCAACCTCACACCTGGTCAACGCACCAGGTGCTCGAAAGCAGCGAGGTTATGCAACGACTCGCCACGGGCTGCCCGCCAGGCCCATTCCCGCCGGATCGACGAGGCGAACCCGATCTCCAGCAAAGTATTGAAGTCACCGTCAGCGGCCTCGAACACCTGCCCGAGCACGCGGTCCAGCTCCTCCGCAGTCACCGAATGATGGGCCAGCCGACCGATGAGATAAATATCACCGGAGGCGTCTAGCGCGTAGTGCACGCCATACAGCCGGGCGTTGCGGCGCAGCAGCCAGCGATAGACGTCCTCGTATGCCTCGTCCGGGCGCCGGCACACGAAAGCTTCCACCAGAACCCCATATTGGCCCACCAACACCCGGCACACGGTTTGCAGTTTCTTGCTGCCGGGCAGGGTGACGATGAAGCTGCCCGGAGCACTGTGGGTGTGCTCGAGCCCGGCTTCCACCAGCACCCCGGTGATGAGCTCCTCCAGCTGTCCCGGAGGGTCCACTGCACGGCTCACACCGCCACCTCGCGCCCCAGCGCGTCAAATCGGTACGCCGCGGCAGCGTCGGCATAGACGCTCAACAGCGCCTCAGTGGTGCGCTCCCAGGAAAACCGCCGGGCATGCGCAGCGGCACCGGTCGCCAGTTGTTCGCGGCGCTGCGGCCGCAACGCGACCGAGGACAGCACATCAGCCCAGTCGGCGGGATGGTGACTGCTGACCAGCTGGCCGGACACGCCCTCGGCCACCGCCACCGGCAGGCCGCCCACTTCCGCGGCGACCACCGGCGTCGCGCACGCCTGTGCCTCCAGCGCGACTAAACCGAACGACTCGCTGTAACTGGGGACGGCCACCACGTCGGCAGCGCGGTACGCCGCGACCAGCGCGGCGCCGCTCTGCGGGGGCGCGAACACAACTTGCCCCAAGATCCCTAGCCCGGTGGCCAGCTGGTACAACGCGGTGGGTTCGGCCAGGCCGTTGCCGGACGGTCCGCCCACCACCAGCACCCGCAGCTTGGTCCGCAGCGCCGCGTCGCGGCGCAGCATCTCGGCTGCCGCGCGCAACAGCACGTCCGGTCCCTTGAGCGGCTGGATGCGCCCGATGAAGGCGAGCACTACCGCATCGGGCGGCAGTCCGTACGTGGCGCGGGCGGCCTGCTGGGATCCCGGGGTGAACAGATCAAGGTCGACACCCGGGGAGATGGTGGCGGTCCGGGCCGGGTCGGCACCGTAGAGCTCGACGAGCTGAGCAGTCTCGGCCGCAGTGTTCGCCACCAGCCGGTCGGCCTCGTCCACCACCTGCTGCTCGCCGATCACCCGGATATGCGGCTCTGGAACGTCGCCGTCGGCCAGCGCGGCGTTTTTCACCTTGGCCAGGGTGTGCGCGGTGTGCACCAGCGGCACCCCCCAGCAGTCCCGGGCCAGCCAGCCGACCTGGCCGGACAGCCAGTAGTGCGAATGCACCACGTTGTAGTAGCCCGGCTCACGATGTGCCTCGGCTCGCAGCACCCCGGCGGTGAAGGCACACAACTGCGCAGGGAGATCGTTCTTGGCCAGCCCCTCGAATGGTCCAGCAGGGATATGACGCACCGTGACGCCCGGGGCGAGGTCCACCACGGCGGGTGACCCGGACGAGGTGGCCCGGGTGAACACCTCAACCTCGACGCCACGGTGAGCCAGCCGCGTCGCGGTCTGCACGATGTAGACGTTCATCCCCCCGGCGTCGCCAACACCGGGTAGATCCAGCGGCGAGGTATGCACCGACAGCACCGCAACCCGCCGCAACGCCCGCCCAACCCACCCGATCACCCTTCCACCCTATGGCCTGGTGCGCATTCAGCAGGCTCAGCAGGGTTATCCCGGCTGGTTTCACCCCGCTGAGATCCCCATTGAGCGGCTGAATGCGGGGTGCGGCCCTAGGGTGGGCGCGTGGAGCGACCAGTGGCGGTGGTGACGGGAGCGAGTAGTGGGATCGGTGCGGCTACCGCCCGGGCGCTCGCGGGGGTGGGGTTTCACGTGGTGCTGGGAGCGCGGCGCGTGCAACGCTGCCAGCAGATCGCAGACGAGATCGGCGGTACCGCGGTAGCGCTCGACGTGCAGGATCCTGATTCGGTCGCCGCCTTCGTGGCGGCGGTGCCGGCCGCACGAGTGCTGGTGAACAACGCAGGTGGCGCGAAGGGCTTCGAGCCGGTTCTGGCGGCTGACGAGGACCAATGGCGCTGGATGTGGGAAGCCAACGTGCTCGGCACGCTCCGGATGACCAGGGCATTGCTGCCGAAGCTGATCGACTCCGGGGACGGGACGCTGGTGACCGTCACCTCGATCGCTGCACTGGAGGCCTACGACAACGGTGCCGGCTACACCTCGGCCAAACACGCTCAGTCAGTGGTACACCGCACCCTGCGCGCCGAGCACCTCGGGCAGCCGGTGCGATTCGTGGAGGTCGCTCCGGGAATGGTGGAAACCGAATTCTCCCTGGTACGTTTCGGGGGCAGCGCCGAGAAAGCGGATCGCGTTTACGCCGGGTTGACTCCGCTGACCGCCGAGGACATCGCGGAAATCATTGCCTTCGCGGTGACCAGGCCCACTCACGTGAATCTCGACCTCATCGTCGTCAAACCACGCGACCAGCATTCCGCAATGCGCACCTTTCGGCATTCCTAGTTCTCCGTTATAGGGCGCAGTTGACGAGCATGGGCTCGGGTACCAGGGTGATTCCGAAATGTGCGGTAACGGCGTTGCGGATCTCCCTGGCCAGCGCGAGCAGATCCGCGGTGCTGGCACCGCCGCGGTTGGTCAAGGCCAGCGTGTGCTTGCCGGACAGCGCCACCCGCCCCCCCGGTCCTGGGTGACCCCGGGCGTATCCGGCTCGCTCGATCAGCCAAGCGGCGGACAGCTTGACCCGGCCGGGGCCATCACCGGGGTACTGCGGCACCGCAGTGTCGGGGCCGACTCGCGCCCTGATCCGTTCCAGTACCGCGGCAGCCTGGCGGCCATCCAGCACCGGATTGATGAAGAACGATCCAACCGACCAGGTGTCATGATCGGTCTGGTCGAGCACCATGCCCTTGCCCTTGCGCAACTCCAGCACGGCAGCTCGGGCCAGCGCCGCGGGTACCCGGGTGCCGGGCTCAGCATCGAGCACCCTGGCCAGTTCGGGATACCGGATCGGCGCGGACAGCCCGTCGCGGTACAGCTTGACCCGGATCGCCAACACCACGGCGGCGTCGGTGCCCTTGAGCACGCTGCTCCGGTAGCCCAGCCGCAACGCCGGCGCCGGCAGCGTGCGCATCTCAGCCCGCCGCCGGTCGTAGAGCTCCACGTCGATGAGCAGGTCCGACAGCTCCACGCCATAAGCGCCGACGTTCTGCACCGGTGTAGCACCGACCGACCCCGGGATGCCAGAGAGGCATTCAAGCCCGCCATAACCAGCAGCCACGGTGCGCGCCACCACCGCATCCCAGTTTTCCCCGGCAGCCGCGTGCAACACGCCGTCCGCGTCGATGTGCCATCCAGTGCTCGCCATCCGCACCGCGGTGCCGTCGAACCCGCCGTCGCCAATCACCAGGTTGGACCCGCCGGCCAGTAGCAGTAAGGGTTCACCGGCGCTATCCGCAGCGTGGACAGCGTCGATGCAGGCTTGTGCCGTGGTCGCGGCTACAAACCGGCGGGCTGGTCCGCCCAGCCGCAGCGTCGTGAACGGGGCAAGGTCGACTGTTTCGCGTACCGGGTCGCGCCCAAGGCTGTTTCGCGCAGTGCTGTCCGGTGCCGGGCTCATCACGGGCACTCACGGTAGCCTCCGGTCATGGCCAGCCAATTGGCACTGCGGCATCAGTTCCCTGCATCCCCGGAGCGGATGCAGGAGGTACTCACCGACCGGGAGTATCTGGAGGCGAAGCTGCGGGCGGTCGGTGGCCCACAGGCCAAGCTGGTGTCGTGGGAGCAAGGCGCGCAAGGCGTCACCGTCGTGTTGCATCAGGCGGTGCCGGGCGATGCGATGCCGTCGTTTCTACGTTCGCTGCTGCCCGGCGACTTGACTATCCGCCGTACCGAGATCTGGCGGGATTGCAGCGGCAGCGTGGAAGCGGTAGTGGACGGCGCGCCGGGTGCGATCACTGGCGTGATGCAGCTGCAATCTGATCCTGCCGGATGCGTGCTTGGCGCCCAGCTCACCGCCGAGGTACCACTGCCGCTGTTCGGCGGCAAGGTGGAGAAGGTCGTCACGGACAACATCGCCAACCTGATGGAGACCGAGTACCAATTCACCCTCGCCTACCTACGCAACCTCCCCGCAAACCCCGCGTAGTCCCCGACATGGAGACATATCGGGGTTGAAGGGGCTCCTTCGAGCCCGATATGTCTCCATGTCGGGGACTGGTGTGGAGCGCGCGGGCTGTGTGCGTTCGGGCCTAGGCTGGTTGACCATGAAACTCGCGGACTACCAGTCGCGGATCGCGACGGAGGCCGGGTTGCTCCGCGCCGTGGCGCTCTCCCTCGACCCGGATACCCCGGTACCTACCTGCCCCGGCTGGACGGTGCGGCGGCTGATCCAGCATCTCGGACGGGTCTTTGACATGGTCATCCGGGTGGTGCAGACCGCTGATCCGCAGTCGCCGCCGATGCGGGTCGAGCCG
>DASQVU010000116.1:0-3483 GCA_035640615.1 Pseudonocardiaceae bacterium | reverse complement strand
ACTGTCCGGGGCCGACGGGGTGCTGTTTCGCCGTAACTCCGTCACCGGAGCCGTGGAGGTGGTGCCACGGGATGGCAAAGCGGGCATCGAGCTCAACGCAATGCTGCACTCCAATGACTGATCGTCAGGTGACCGGCCCGGGTCACTAGGATGGCTCCAATGAGCGCCGTCACCCAGGACCAGCAATTCGTCACTCTGGGTGATCGGATCCGGGCCCGACCGTCCGACCCGGCTGTGCACCACCTGCGCGCGGCTCTGGACGCCCGGTTGCGGGCGCTGCTCGCGCACGACCCGGGAACCCGGGCGGGTGAGGACCCCGAGGAGTTACATCAGATGCGGGTGGCGGTACGCCGGATGCGGGCTGTGCTCAAGGCCGCACGCCCCCTCCTGGACCGCCGGTGGGCCGATGATCTACGCACCGAGCTCGGCTGGCTAGGCCGGGCACTCGGGCCGGTGCGCGACGCGGATGTGCTCATCGCTCATCTTCGGGACCAGGCGCGGGCATTCGGTAAGGCCGGTCGCGACGCTGTGGAGACCTTGATCGGCGCGCTGGTGAGCGAGCGCGAGATCGCTCGGGCCAAGATGCTCAAGGTGCTGGGCAGCAGCCGCTACGCCGCTTTGCTGCGTTGGCTGGCGAGCGCGGTATCCCAGCCGCTGCCCACTGCACCCGCCCCGGCCGGAGCCCCGGAGCTGGTAGAGCTGGTACGCGCGGAGTACCGCAGGTTGTCCAAGGCGGTACACGCTGCCGGCGAGGATCCACCGGATGAGGTGCTGCACGCCTTGCGCATCCACGGCAAGCGGCTGCGTTACACGGGGGAACTGGCCGCCGCAGGCCGGGAGCCAGTGCACAAGCTGGTGGAGGCGACGGTGGCCCTGCAGGACGTGCTGGGCGAGCACCAGGACGCCTGCGTGGCCCAGCACCGGGTGCGGCTGCTGCTGGACGGCCTCGGCGACGTGGTGGACGTCGGCGTGGCATTCACCGCCGGGCGGCTGGTCGAGCGAGAGGAGTTCCGCCGCCTCGAAACCCGCCAAGCCTGGCTCGGCGCGTGGCACGAGGTGCAGCGCCAAGCGCTGCAGCTCGTAAGTGCCTAACAGTGTTACGCGCTGACGAGCGCTCCCAGCCGGTCTACCACGATGGCGATCTGCTCATCGTGGGCGGTGAGAGAGACCCGGACGTGGCGAGCACCCGCGGGACCGTAGAACTCCCCGGGGGCGGTGAGCACGCCGAGCTCGGCTAGCCGGGCGACGGTGTCCCAGCACGGTTGCCCGGCGGTGCACCACAAGAACAGCCCCCCCTGCGAGCGCTGCACCCGCAGCCCGGCGCGGTCCAGCGCCGGCCACAGCAGGGCTCGTCGCCGCGCGTACCGGTCGCGCTGGGCAGCGATGTGCGCGTCGTCCGACAGGGCAACTGCCATCACCTGCTGCACCGGCCGGGCCACCATCATCCCGGCGTGCCTGCGCACCGCGAGCAGCGCGGCGACCAGCTCCGGATCACCGGCCACGAAACCGGCCCGATAGCCGGCGAGGTTGGACGACTTGGACAGCGAGTGCACTGCCAGCAGCCCACGGTGGTCCCCGCTGCACACCTGCGGGTGCAGTACCGAGACCGGTTGGGCGTCCCATCCCAAGGACAGGTAGCACTCGTCGGAGGCCACCACCGCGCCGATCTGCCTCGCCTGGACCACCGCGCCAGCCATAACTTCGGCCGGCAGGACGTCACCGGTAGGGTTGCTCGGCGAGTTCAACCAACGCAGCCGGGTGCCCGGCGGGGCCGGCGCGTCGTCGGCGAGCCGGACCGCGGTGGCACCGGCCAGCCGCGCGCCGACCTCATAAGTGGGGTAGGCCAGCTCGGGAAGCCCAACGAGGTCACTGGGGCCCAGCCCGAGCAACGTGGGCAGCCACGCCACCAGCTCCTTGGAACCGACCGTCGGCAGCACCGCCTCCGGGGGTACCCCGGTTACACCGTGCCGCCGCGCCAGCGCGTCGACCGCGGCTTGACGGAGCTCCGGTGTGCCATGCGCAGCCGGGTAACCCGGCTGCGCCGCCCCCGACAGCAGGGCGCAGCGCAGCAGCTCGGGAACCGGATCCACCGGGGTACCAACCGACAGGTCGACCGCGCCTGCTGGATACTCTGCCGCACGGCGAGCTGCACCGGCGAGACGGTCCCAGGGAAACTCGGGAAGATCCAGGCGTGCGGCTTGCCGGACACCCGCGCCCGTACCATGCGGGACACCCGCACCCAAGGCGCCCGGGTGGATCACTCCTCGTTCTGCGGCGGCAGGTCAGCAACCATCGGCGGGTCGTCGTTGATCGGACCGACTTTCGACGCGCCACCGGGAGATCCCAGTTCGGTGAAGAAGTCGGCGTTCGCCTTCGTGTAGTCCTTCCACTGGTCCGGGACGTCATCCTCGTAATAGATGGCTTCCACTGGGCAGACAGGCTCACAGGCGCCGCAGTCGACGCATTCGTCGGGCTGGATGTAGAGCATCCGGCCACCTTCGTAGATGCAATCTACTGGACATTCTTCGATGCACGATCTGTCCATGACGTCCACGCAGGGCTCTGCGATCACGTATGTCACGGGTATCTCCTGCTCCTCACTCGCGGTACCCGAACGGGCCGTCTACCTGCACAGTATCTCCGCCCACGCAGACGGCAACCAACCACCCCACCAGTCACGAGTGGGCCAATGCCCGGCCCAGCGCCACCGCAGCCGGGACGGTGCCGGCCGCCAGCAGTAGCCCGGAGCGCCAGTCGACGGCAAGCAGCACATCACCACCCGGTCCACCGACGCCGAGTACCCCGATCGCGAGTAACCACACCACCAACGGCACCGCTGCCATCGCTCGGGGCCCGCCCAGATGCGCCACGCTACGAACCAGCCATGGGGTGCTCACCGCGGCGAGCACAATTGTGATTGGAAACGGCGCCGCACCAACTCGGAGCGGCAGGTAGAACAACTCTACGGTAGCCAGCGCGACCGCGTCGAAGACCAGCACCACGAAGGTGGCCCGGGCCAGCCCAGTCATTTGTTCGTGGGTGCTGCCGCCGGCTCGGGCAGCCCGCCGAACAGGTCCTCGCGGGCACCCGCAACAGGGCCACGGGCCAGGGTGAAGTGCTCGGTGTCGAACACTGGCCGGGCCACTCCGTCGACCAGGGCGAAAGCCGCATGCGGACCCGCGGTCCACACCTTGACCTGGGTGGCGTGCGCGCGCATCGCCGCGAGCACCGCGCCGCGATGCGCGGTGACATCGAGAACGGTGGACACCTCGGCATCGTCGACGCCGGGCAACCCGTGGTCGTCGGGCAGCGGGAAGGGCAGTCCTGGCATCGCGGCCAGCGCGCTGATCCCCTCGGCGAGCGCCGATACCGGCCGCACCGCCCAGAACACCCTGGCTATCTCGGGTATCTGCGCCGCCGCGGCCATCGTCACCTGGTGGGCCCGGACATGATCAGGGTGCCCGTAACCCCCGTCGGGACCGT
>DASQVU010000115.1:0-6206 GCA_035640615.1 Pseudonocardiaceae bacterium | reverse complement strand
ACCGCGCTACCCGGGTGGTGGTGTGTTGCGGTGCCGGCGGGGTGGGCAAGACGACGACGGCTGCGGCGCTTGCGCTGCGCGCTGCGGAGCAGGGCCGATCGGTGGTGGTGCTGACCATCGATCCGGCGCGGCGGCTAGCTCAGTCGATGGGCCTGCGGGAGCTGACCAACAATCCTCGCCAGGTCAAGCCCACCGAGCTGATCGAGCTGGCCGGCGGAGATCTGCACGCGATGATGCTGGATATGCGGCGCACCTTCGATGAGATGGTGCAGGCGCACGCCAGCCCCGAGCGAGCCGCCCAGATCCTCGCCAATCCCTTCTACCAGGCCATCTCCTCGTCCTTCTCCGGAACGCAGGAGTACATGGCGATGGAGAAGCTGGGGCAGCTCGTCTCCGCTGATCAGTGGGATCTGGTTGTGGTGGACACCCCACCGTCGCGTTCGGCGCTGGATTTCCTGGACGCCCCGCAGCGGCTGTCGTCCTTTCTGGACGGGCGGATGATCCGCCTGCTGTCCGCCCCGGCGCGGGCCGGTAGCCGGAGCGTGCGCCGGCTGGTGGGTGCTGGGTTCGGGCTGTTCAGCAGGGCTATCTCGACGATCCTGGGCGGGCAGATGCTGGCCGACGCCTCGGCGTTCGTGCAGGCCTTCGACACCATGTTCGGCGGGTTCCGGGAACGCGCCACCGCCACCTACCAGTTGCTGCGCGCGCCCGGAACGGCGTTCGTGGTGATCGCTACCCCGGAAGCCGACGCGATTCGCGAGGCGGCCTACTTCGTGGACCGGTTGGCCACCGAGTCGATGCCCCTGGCCGGGCTGATCCTCAACCGGACCCATCCGGTGCTCGCTGACCTGCCGGCCGCACGGGCCGAGACGGTGGCTGACGCCCTGCAGCGGTCTGGGGAGGCGCCGCTGGCTGCGGCGGTGCTGCGGCTGCATGCCGACCGGGTCGCGCTGGCCAGCAGGGAACGCCGGCTGCTGGCCCGGTTCCGCCGGGCCCATCCCACCGTCGCGGTGGTCACGGTGCCGGCACTGGCCGCCGACGTGCACGACCTGCCCGGCCTGCGCCAGATCGGCTGCCTGCTGGTGAAGGTGTAACCGGTGCGTCATAGGTCCAGGACCAGGCGCTCGCTGCGGGCCCGCGACACGCAGATCAGCATCGCGCCGGCGGCGCGCTCAGCAGCACTGAGTAGCTCGTCATGGTGATCAGGTTCGCCGGCCAGCACCGTGGTCCGGCAAGCACCGCAGATGCCCTGCTCGCAGCCCGCCGCGACGGCGGGAAGCACGTCCCGGACGGCCTGGAGCACAGTGCGGTCACCGGGTACCTCGATGACGCGCCCGGTGCGGCGCAGCTCGACATGGAACGCAGCGCCACCGCTGGGACCACCACCGGCGAAAAGCTCGGTGTGCAGGGTCAGGTCCGGCCGGTTGGCGACCCGCTCCCGCACCGCTGCCAGCAACCGGTCGGGACCGCAGCAGTACACCGCGGTGCCCGCGGCGAGCGAACCGATGATCTCATCGAGATCGGGCCGCCCGCGCTCGTCACTGGGTACCACCTCGACCCGGTCGGGCCCCAGGGCACTGACCTCATCGATGAACGCCATCCCCCCACGGCTGCGGCCGACATACATCAGCTTCCACTCGCCGCCCGTGGCCGTCAGCTGTGCCGCCATCGCCAGCATGGCGGTGATCCCTATCCCGCCGGCGATGAACAGGTAGGCCGGGCTGGACACCAGGGGGAACTGGTTACGCGGGCCGTGCACGGTGATCAGTTGGCCGGCCCGGGTGCTGGTGTGCACCTCTACCGACCCACCGCGGCCCGCCGGTACCTGCAACACCGCGATCCGGTAGGAGTAGCGGTCCTCCGGGTCACCACACAGCGAGTACTGCCGGCGCCGGCCCGACGGCAGGGCCAACTCGATGTGCGCGCCGGGCTCCCAGCTTGGTAATGGCGTCCTATCCGGCGAATGCAGGCGCAACGACACCACGCCCTCGGCCTCCCAGGTGGTCTGCCCGATCAGCAGGCTCATACCCGGCGCCAGGCTGCTCACGCCGCCGTCCCGCTGGTGCGGGATGTGCACGGCCGGCCGGGTCGGTGGCGCTGGCTGCCCGCGCGGCGCGGTGAGCAGGCGCAGTACCGCCAGAAACAGGATGGCTCCGCCCACCAGCAGGCTGATCCAGTGCACGATCGGGCTGCTGGTGTCCGTACCGGCCATCGCGGTGTGTGCGCAGGCAAGGGCGAACAGCGGTAAGGCCAGCAGGTGCAGGCGACGCCACCACCGCCAGGGCAACGACGCCCGCGCCCACGAGGTCAGCCCGACCGCGGCCAGCAGGTAGCAGGCCAGCACTCCGCAGCCCTGCGCGACCGGGTTGTCCGGCCGGGTGAAGGGGACGAGCAGCTGCCACGGTCCGATTCCCAGCTGGTCGGCGGCGAGCACCGAAACGACATGCACGGCGGTGAAAACCACCGCCAGCGCCCCGACGAACTCGTGCAGGCCCTGCGTCCAGGCGCGGCTGCGTCCCTGGATGAGCCGCACGGCCAGCAGCAGGCCGCCCACGACTGACACGCCCAGCAACAGCCACGCGACGAGGCCGGAGGCGCGGGCCACGTACCACCACACGACCGGGCCGAGCACCTCACGGGCAGCGCCATCTGGTGCCGGCACCATCAGCACCACCAGGGCCAGCATGGTGGTGATGCTGAACCCGCCGGTCCAGATGCGGGCCGCACCGGCTGGCCGGACCGGCGAGTCAGCCATCGGGGCTGCCGTCCCGGCCACGCGCTGGGCGGTCGTTGGCCCCGACCTTCGGGCCAGTGCCCGGCAACCGGTCGAGAACCGGTCCACCGTTGTCCCGACTCTGGGCGCGAAGGATCCGTTCCGCAATGTCTTGGGCCGTGAAGTTTTTGATGACCGGCTTCATCGCATCGACAAGTGGGATATCGCAGAGTGGCACTTTGCCGGCAACGGGGTACGGCGCCTTTTCCGGCGCCGGCGGGTCCACTTCACCGAAATCATGCGGGGGCGCGGAAAGCGGCAGGGCCGCCGCGGACAACTTGGCGTAACCGGACGGCGCGCGCGGGTAATGCTTTGGCACCGGCTCTGGCACAGGGATTGCCCCAGCAGTCGCCGCACCGGGCCTGGGATCGGGCAGCACCGGCGCCGGGCTGGTGCGTCCGGGTGGGATTCGGGGGTTGTCCGGCTCAGGCCGTGGTGGGATGGCCGGGAGTCCGGGTTCTGGATCGATCACCTGTGGCTGCAGTGCCTGCGGTGGCGGTGTGGAGGTGAAACCGAATCCGCCGGCGAGCGCGCCCAGCAACAGCGCGCTGACACAGCCGAATACCGCGATCGAACCAGCCCACGCCATTGCTTGACGCCGTTCCATAAGCCGCTCCGCAGGTAGTTCCAACCTGAAGCGAGTTAGGGAAGGCTACTTAATAGAGGGCTGCGGTCCAGCAGTTGCCATTGGGCTGCGGGCAGCGATGGACTGGCTACTCTCCCGACCGCAATCGCAAAGCTACCGGCTCAGCGGACGGAATCGAGCAGGTGATACAGCAGCAGCAGCTGAGTGATCGCCAGCGGCTCGCTGCGGGCACTGTCACCGATGTGACCCAGCGAGGACGGCAGCTCCGTCTCGGTGTCCAGCTCAGCCCAGATTGCCTTCTCCAGCAGCTGGCTCTCTTCCCGGGGCACGTAACCGTGAATGTGCAGCTGCTCCACCGGCCTGCCGGCCTCATCGCGGGCTAACCGCAGGTGCATGGCCCGGCGGTCGGTCTCCCGGAAGACGTGGGTGAGGTCGGGGTGGCGGATCGTGGGGCGCAGCGTCAGCTCAGCTGACAGCGGCGTGTCCGGCGGGTCGTGGCGCTGCTCGATGGGGCCGAACCGGACCACGATGTCGGCCGCGGAGCGCTGCGGGCGGATGAATGCCTCGGACTCGGGCTCTCTCTTGTCGAGTTCGGCCAGCACCTGCTCGGGGGTGTAACCGCGCTTGGTGGTGTCCCGCTCGACTTTCCAATCGCGGCGGATGTGCTCTGGCGGGTCGAGGTAGACGGTGATGTCGAAACAGGCCTGGGCCAGCCGGGTGTGCAGCGGCAGCAGGCCTTCCACGATCACGAACTCAGTGGGTTCCACCAGTTCAGGCCGGGTGAGCTCGCCGGTATCATGGTCGTAGACTGGCTTGAGTACTGGTTGGCCAGTGGCCAGCAGCTGCAAATGCTGCTCCATGATCTGCACGTAGTTGCAGTCCGGGTGCAGCGCGGTGAACGGCAGGCCCTTACGTTCCGTGCGGTCATAGCGGTGATAATCGTCGACGCATATCGAGGTAATTCGATCAGCACCGAGCGCTTCCACCAGTCCTTTGGTCAGGGTGGTCTTGCCTGCTGCGCTGTCACCGGCGATCGCGAGCATCACCGGCCGCGACGAACTCGATCCCGCGCGCTCCATTCGCAACAACTTGTCGGGCACAGCACACCCCATTTCTTCCCAACAGACGGCCTCTGACCCTAAGCGGGCCGCGCCGCTGCGGCGTCCCCTCCTGGAGGGATTGGTAAGGGGAGCTGCGCCGTTGGACTAGGGTCACCCACCAGGGCCAGTGGCGCGATTACACTCGGCACATGGAAGGCCAGCCACTGCGTGTCGTGCTGGTCGACGACCATGAGATGGTCCGCACCGGCTTGAAAGCGATGCTCAGCCGCTTCGCCGGGCAGGTCAGCGTGGTCGGTGAGGCCGCTGATGCGCCCACCGCGCGCCAGGTCGTGGCGGCGTTGAACCCGGATATTGTGCTGGCCGACGTGCGCTTAGGCGGGCAGAGCGGGTTGGATCTGTGCCGCGAGCTCGTGCAGGACTCCCCCGAACGGCGGGTAGTCCTGCTTACCGTCTATGACGACGAGCAGTACCTCTTCCAAGCCATGCAAGCCGGCGCCGCTGGCTACCTCCTCAAACGCATCGACGGTCCTGAGCTGGTCGAGCACCTACTGCGGGCACATGCCGGCGCGATCGTCATCGACGCCGGCCTGGCCACCCGGGCAGGCGCCTCCGCTGCACGGCTGCAAGCCCGCGAGTTCTGGCCCGGCGCGCGTCTCGGGCTCACCCAACGGGAGAGCGAGGTGCTGTCCCTGATGGTGGCCGGCTCATCCAACCGGGCCATCGCCGCCGAGCTGGTGGTCGGGGAGGAAACCGTGAAAAGCCACGTCCGCGGCATCTACCGCAAACTGGACGTGACCGACCGGGCCGCAGCCGTCGCCACCGCCCTGCGCGAAGGGCTGTTCCGCTAGCACCTCCCGACATGGAGACATATCGGGGTTTCTCACCGTCCCGCTACCCCGACATGTCTCCATGTCGGGGTAGCGGGACTGGAGTGAGGTTGCGGTCCGAGTCGAGCTTGCGTTATGTGGTTACCAGCGCCGTGGAGTTCGGTTCGACCCGGCTGAACAACGCCTGCTGGCCGGCGTCGATCAGGTCGGGATCGCCGTGCCAGGCCTTCAGCGCGGGGTCGACCAGGGCGCGCCCGAAGGAGAAGGTCAACGGCCAGGGCGTGTCGTGTTTCTGCATGGCGGCCAGATTGGCGGTGGCCTCCTCCGGCGACTGGCCACCGGACAGGAACGCAACCCCGGCCAGCGAGTCGGGCAGCGCCGCGCGCAACACCGACACGGTCTGCTCGGCGACCTCCTCGGGGCTGGCCTGCTGGCCAGACTCCTTGCCCGGCACGACCATGTTGGGCTTGAGCACGGTGCCGGCGAAGTCCACACCCGCCAGCTCCAGCTGCGCCATTACTTCCTGGAGGGTGGCACGCGTGACTTCTGCGCACCGCTCGATGGTGTGGTCGCCGTCCATCAGCACTTCCGGCTCGACGATAGGTACGCACCCGTTCTCCTGGCACAGCGCGGCGTACCGGGCCAGTGCGTGGGCATTGGCGTGTAGCGCGTTGCCGGTCGGCTTGCCGTCCCCGATGATGATCACAGCGCGCCACTTGGCGAACTGGGCGCCGCGAGAGACGTAGTCCTGCAGCCGCTCCCGCAAACCGTCGAGGCCCTCGGTGATCTTCTCGCCGGGCGACAGGGCAAGGGGCTTAGCGCCGGTGTCGACCTTGATGCCGGGCAGGATGCCCAGCTTCTGCACGGCCAGCGGGAACTCGCGGCCATCACTAAGCTTCTGGTTGAAGGTCTCGTCGGACATGATGATGCCGCTGATGCCGCGCGCGAGATCCGGGGTG
>DASQVU010000114.1:0-5229 GCA_035640615.1 Pseudonocardiaceae bacterium | reverse complement strand
GGTCGTAGTTCTCCACCAAGAAGCTGCGGCCCGCCTGCGGCGAGCCGTGGGGGATCTCCCGGCCGGTCAGATCCAGGTGCGCCGCAATCACCACGTCGATGCCCGCGGTGTCGGAAAACAGCCGGAACTGCGCGCCCAGCCGGGGGTTGAAGTCCAGCAGCTTGTAGGTACCGGCTAGAGGGTCGAAGCGGTAGTCGAGGTCGACGATGCCCCGGAAGCCCACCCGGGCCAGCAGTTCGGTGGCCTGGTGGTGCAGCTCAGGGTTGTCCACCCAGCGCCCGAGGCTGGTCAGCCCGGCCTGCGCGGGATAGGAGCGTTCCTTGCGGCCGACGAATCCCGGCCGGCAGCGCGAGTGGGCATCGCAGTAGCCGTGGAAGAAGTAGTCCCACCCCTTGACGTACTCCTGCAGCATCAGCGCACCGCTGCCGGACTCGTGACAGGCTTGCCAGGTCCGGGCAAGATCGTCGTGGCTGCGGATGACTGTCGTGCTGCGCATTTTTTTGGCGCTCTTCGACTGCCACGGCGTGGCGAGCTTGGCCACCAGCGGGAACCCGAGCTGCTCGGCGAAGTGCCGCGCTTCGCGGAGTGTTTCGGGTAGCGCGGCCGCCGCGCACGGCACACCTAGCTCGCGGCACCGCTGGTACAGCGTGTACTTGCCGGCTAGCTGGCGCGGCAGGTCCTGAGGGGGATCGGAGAACAGGAAATACTGGCGCAGGTCGCTGCCGTGTTCGGCGAGGAAGATGGCGCCGGCGTCGTCGGTGGGGATGAGCACCGACCGGCGGCCGATCCGTCCGGCGAGCGTGATCAGTCCGGTGCGCACCCGATGCACATCGTCGGGTATCGGTCGCCAGATCCAGCGGCCGTGCAGGTAGCGCGAGCGTGCCGCGGGCGCCAGCGGGTCCTCGTGCACCCCGTAGACCGGCACGCCCAGGCGTCCCAGGCTGCGGATCGCGCCCAGCCCACCGTGATGCATCACGTTGTGGTCGAGCTTGAGAATGACCGCCGGGGTGTTCGTGTCCAGGTTGGGACGCGCGGGGGGAGTCATCGACGCTGGACCTTCACACCACGCTGCGATGCGGGGCGGCGTCGAACAGGTAGGTCGCGTCGAGGACTCGCGGGCAGTCTCGGACCCAGCTGTAGTCGGTGCCCGGATGTACCACCTGGATGACCGCCAAGTCCCAGCCGGCGCCGCTGGGTGCTTCGGTATTGCTCAGCGCCCGGCCCTGGGGCGTCTTGATGGCCGGCACCAGCGGGTCGTGATAGGCAACCTCGGCGCCACGCTCGGCCAGCCCGTCGATCAGCGGCAGCGCCGGGGATTCTCGTACATCGCTGACTCCGGCCTTGTAGCTGACCCCAACTACGAGCACGTCGGCGCCGGTCAGCGATCGGCCTTCGGCGGCGAGCAGCTCGGCAGCACGCTCGACGACCCGGGCCGGGCGGGTGTGGATGGACTTCATCGCTTGCTCGAGCAGCGGGGTGGCCGTCTTGCTGTCGCGGAGCTGCCACAGCAGGTAGTGCGGGTCGCACGGGATGCAGTGCCCGCCCACGCCGGGTCCGGGGAATGCGGCGAGGAAGCCGTACGGCTTGGTCCCGGCCGCCAGGGTCACCTCGATTGGGTCCAACCCCAGGGTGGCACACACGTCGCTGAACTCGTTTGCCAGCGCCAGGCTGACCGCGCGGAAGATGTTCTCGTACAGCTTGGTCAGCTCGGCCGCCTCCGGGGAGCTCACCAGGTACACCGAGTCGGTCAACGCCCCGATCACCTGCGCGGCGTGCCGGCCGCAAGTGGTCGAGACGCCGCCCACCACCCGGGGGGTCTCGCGCTGGACGTGGTCGGGATTGCCCGGGTCGATCCGCTCCGGGCTGAAGGCGACGTAGACGTCGGTGCCTACGGTGAGGCCGCGCTGGTGCAGCGGTTCGACCAGCAGCTGGCGGGTGGTGCCCACGAAGCTGGTCGAGGTGAGGATGATCGTCTGTCCGGGGTGGGCGTGCGCTACGACGGTCTGGCAGGCGCTGCGCAGTGCAGCGAGGTCCGGGACGTGGTGCTCGTCCACCGGGGTGGGCACGCAAATGATCACCGCGTCGGCCGCCGATAACGCCGTGGCGTCGGTGGTCAGCCGGAAGCTGTCGTCGGTGCGGGCCTTGTCCAGCCGCACGCGGTCGAGCGCGAAAAGATCGACATCACCGGACTCGATGGCGCGTAGCCGCTCGTCACTGATGTCGTAGCCGGTGATCTGGGCGGCGCCGCCGAGCAGGGCCAGCGCTGTCGGCAGCCCGACGTACCCGAGGCCCACGACCACCACGGATCCCAGCTGGGAGTGTCCGTTGCCGTTGCCCGGCCGTGCCTCCACCGGGGAGAAGGGCACTAAGCGTCTTTCGTAGAGGTACTCACGTCCGTTGATTGCGAGCGAAAGGCGCTGCTGCGTCACCGTGTCCCCCGACCTGTGGTCTGTGCTCTGCCGACGGTCGCATCAGGCGGGCGCACGGTCCTCCGTCATAGACGGTAGGTCAGCTACGCCGTTCGACGGATCATGGTGAGTCGCCGCGCTAACGCGCCGTGGCGGCCGCCAAGTGCAGCTGGGTGGTGACGGTGGCGAGTTGCTCGTGGGTCCACCGCACGTCGAAAGCGTGCGCCGCGCGGGCAGCGGCGCGCCCCTCGGCGGCTCGCAGCTCGGGCTCGGTGAGCCGCCGGGCCAGAGCACGGGCCAGGGCCTCAGCGTCGCCGGCCGGGACCCGGACGCCCGCGCCGGCGCTGATCGCTTCGGCCAAGCCGGGGATGTCCGCGACCACCACAGAGCAGCCGCTGGCCAGCGCCTCGAGCAGGGTTAGGGACAGGCCTTCCCAGCGCGACGGGAACACCACCACGTCCGCGGCCGCGTACCAGTGCCGCGGATCGGTAGCCGGTGGCCGGAACTGCACGCCGGGCGGCGCGCCAGCCCGCAGTGCCGGTAGCGCCTCACCGTTGCCGACGAGGCACAGCAACGCCGCCGGGCATTGCGACCGGACCTGCGGCCACGCCGCGAGCAGCACGTCCTGGCCCTTCTGCCGGGTGACCCGACCGAGGCACACCGCCAGCGGCGCGTCCCGATTGACGCCCAGCCGGTCCCGGGCGCTGTCCCGGGCGCGGGCGTCGAACGGCGTGAAGTTGGCGAGATCGACGCCGTTGCGGATCACCAGGTGGTGGGTGCCCACCCGCCGGTGGCGTGCATGAGCGGCCTCACCCTCGCCGACGCACACCAGCAGGTGCGTCCAGCGAGCGGCCAGGCGTTCCCAAGCCAGCGCGCCGCGGGCGGTCGCGCCCCGGGCCGCCAGCCAGGACCAGCCGTGCGGCTGGAAGAGGGTGGGACGGCGGCCGCGCACCGCGAGCCGGCCCGCCAAACCCGCCTTCGCCGAGTGCAGGTGCACCACATCCGGCTGCACCGCGCTGATCAGCCGGCGCAGCCGCTGGGTCTCGGGAACCGTGCGCAGGCCGGGCGCACGGGTCGCGGGCCAGTGCAGCCGCGGTATGCCACGCTCCGCCAGGGTGGCAGCGAGCTGCCCGCCGGCCGGGCAGGCTACCGTGACGCGCCATCCACGAGCGAGCTGGTCGGCGGCCACTCCGGCGACATACGCGGCCACTCCGGCTTCGGTGGGCTGGGCCGCGTGCAACACGCTCAGTGGGGTCATCGATGGTGATACCGGTGCCGGTACCACTTGGCGAGCAACCGCAGCGCACCGTCCCGGTCTCCCACATAAATCCGGGGCAAGGCAGCTATCCCGGTCAGCGGGGAACGCCAGATCGCGCAGCCGTAGTGGTAGCCGGCCGCCCGCACCGCATCCACGGCCAGCTTGTTCACGTGGCCGTAGGGGTAGCAGAAACCGCCGACCTGCTCTCCGATCAAGTCCTCCAGGATGGTGCGGCTTTCCGACACCTCTCCGATGAGGTCGCATGGGGACGTCAGGGACGTTAGGGACACATGCCGCCGGGAATGCGACCCGATCTCCATCCCGTGCTGTGCCACGCGGCGGAGCTGATCCGCCGTCATCAGAGGTTTGCGGGGACCTGCCAGATCCCAGGAATTGAACTCACCCAGCAGGTCGGAGATCACGAATACGGTCGCGGTGAACTCGAACCGGGCCAGGACGGGCATCACATGCTCGGCGAAATCGGCGTAGCCGTCGTCGAAGGTGAGCCCGACCAGGCCCCGGTCGTTGCCCGCACGCCGGGCCGCCAGCAACTCTCGCATCGAGGTGCCCCGCAGCCCGCGCCGGTGCAGCCAGCGCAACTGCTGAGAAAACCGTGCGGGGTGCACGGTCACCCGGTACGGGTCCTGCTCGTACGGCGCTACCGAGTGGTACATCAACACCGGCGGCAGGGGGCCGTTCCCGCCCTGATCCGGGAAGCCGTCCGGGCGGATGTCGTGGATCGCTTCACTCATGGTGTGAGCCGACGCTACGGTCCGGCGTGCAAGAGGGGTTCCTTCGCGGGGACGACGGTGGGTACGCCGGATTCAGGAGATACCGGAGGCTGGCTGTGGCGCAGCGCCTCCCGCGCCAGAGCGACCGCTTCCAGCCGGCTATGTACGCCCAGCTTGGTGAAGATTTTGTTCGTGTGGGTCCGGACAGTGTGCGCGGAAACCCCGAGTTTCATCGCAGTCTCCACCGGGCCGTGACCTTCCGCGAGGCACACCAGCACGTCACGCTCTCGCGGGGTCAGCACCTCCAGCGGTCCGTCCCGGCGCTGGGCCCTCCCGACATCGGCCCGCAATTCTTCCAGCACCCGACCCAGCTGCTCGGGAGGGAAGCAGGCATGCCCCTGACTGACGCAGCGCAGCGCATGAGTCAGCACGTCGATCGAGGACTCTTTCGACACCCACCCGTCGGCCCCGGCGCGCGCTGCATCCACTGCCTGCTCAGGGTCGCGGCTGGCGGTGAGCACCACGAATCGCGCCGCCGGCCAGGCGGTGCGGAACATGCTGAGCAGCGCGCTCGCCTCGCCCGCATGGGTGACTTCGAGGGTGATGACGTCCGGGCGCAGCACGGCGGCGAGCCCGCCGGGATCCGGATCGCGCATGGTGCAGTGCCCGACTACCACGATGTCGGGTTCTGTCGACAGCTTGGCCGCGAGCGCCTCGATCAGCATCTGCTGGTCGTCCACCAGCAATACCCGGACCGGGATCACACCGCGAACCGTGCTCAGCGGTTTGGCCCCCGTCACGGCTACCCCGTCCTCGTACGGCTCTCCGTGCC
>DASQVU010000113.1:0-6909 GCA_035640615.1 Pseudonocardiaceae bacterium | reverse complement strand
GTTTTGGTGACCAGAACGACAAGAGCCCGGTGACGGGAGACTGTCACGCCGGGATCCGTGGGAGCCGGGGGCTGAAATGCCCCCGACTACCCAACCCCACCATTTTCTGGCCGGGAGCGTGGGCGGTGAAATCCCTATTCACCAGATCCGGAATCGGGCCAGGGTCGCCGGGCACGGTGGTCGTCGGCCGGTAAGGTCTGGGCTGGCAGGTGACCAGCTCAAGCTCACGCATCAGCTCCCGCACGAGCTCGGGGCTGACCTGCTCGCCCTGGCGAACGAGCTGGGCGTGCACCCGGCGATACCCATATGTCTGGTCGGACTGCTCAAACACCGCCTTGACGAGTGCGGCGAGGTGCTCACGGCGAATCGCGGTGGCTGAGGCCGGCCGGCCCCGCCATTCGTAGTATCCCGATGTGGACACCTCAGCCCACTCGCACATCTTCACAATGGGAAGTCAGCCTTCTGCGCGTCGATGAACTCAAATTTCGCGCTCACCGAGACCCCTGGGCGAGAAGGCGGCCGCTTTTCCCAGGAACTCCGCTTTCATCCTCAATTCGCGGTTCTCTTTTTCCAGTTCCCGAAGGCGCGCCCGTTCTGTGATCGACAGCGGCGGTTTCTCGCCAGCGTGATCGACTCGGTATTTCGCTACCCAATTCCCCAGCGTACCTAAGTTCACATGGATTTCGCGGGCGACCTCGGCGATCGGGCGTGAGGTCTCGACCACCATCTTCGCCGCTTCTTCCTTGAACGCAGGCGTGTATTTCCGGCGCCGTTCTGGCATGCAACCCCCTCCATTCCGGGCCGGACCTTATTAGGTCCTATGCCCCCGCAGGCACAAAGCCTGGCTAGCCACCCGTTCGACACCAACCACTTAGGGCGTGTCTTGTCGATCGCGGGGCCGAGCGTGATAGCTCGCACTACTGTGGATCCGCCGCTGGAAGATCGTCAATACCCGGCTCTGAGGATCAAGCTCACCTTGCGCCGACACCGCTGGCCGATCTCGCGGGTCACCAGCTTGATCTGGCCACTGCCGCCGCTGATCTCCTCCCGCGCATCACCTCTGCCCCCGGTTCCGACCGCCTGCCCGCACTCCGAAGCTGACCGTGGTCATCATTGCCTGCCATGACCTGGAGGTCTGGGCTAGTGACCACACGAATGGCCTATCGCAGTCTCCGATTTAAAAGTATATACCGTAGATATAGTCCATAGAAGGAGGACACGAGTAAAGGACATCTGTGATGACTGCAGTACAAGCTCCACCGGACACCACCACTCTTCGCAACCCTTCGACCAACGAGGGACGCGCCGTTGACTACCGCGAGGAGGCGAAGAAGCTGGCAGCCGACGACTACCAGGCACGCATCCGGAGATTCCGCAGCGAGAAGGCCTCGCATGCGATCGCGTCGTGGAGTGCGCGCCTGTAGCAGCGTTTTACCAGTGTTCAATGTTCCGATCTCGCGGGCGAGTACGGGGCCACGTCATCGGGTGGTGATGCGCAGCATCGGATACTGTGGGTAAGCCGAGATAGAGGTTGCTTGATCGCCAGTGCTGGGCGGTCTTCGCATCGGCGCGGGTACGCCTCCTCTAGAGCAGGTGGCGGATCCGTACCCGACGACGGCGGTCCCGCCGCCCAGGGTGGACACTTCGGCTGGCCAAGCCGGGGTGGCTAGATACAAAACTTCAAGCTGCCCGGTCTTTTACCACCGCCGGCTCTCGACCGAAGCAAGGAATGGTTATGAGGATCTCGGAAATCTTCACAATGGGTGGTAACTGTGACGGCGGCCACTTCGATGGTCGCTTTGACCACGGTTTCTGCGACTGTGGTTGTTTTGACCACGATCGGTTTGACCGGCATTCTAGGCATTTCCGCAGGAGCGGCTTCCGTCACCGCTTTGATGATGACGGTGGCTTCCTGGGGCTAGGAATCCGGCTATAAGTTCGTCGGCGCTCGGTAGTCCGCCGATGAGCGGCGGTGGCCTCAGCTGCCCCGCGGGCCACCGCCGTTCTTGCCCTGAAAGGGTTCCCGAGCAAGGCGCCCGGACGCGCGGACGCAAGATGGTTCATTAGGGTCGTTTCTTAGCAAAGCGGGCTACGGACATGGTGACCTGGATGAACTGGAGCGAATCTCATGTAGCAGACCGGGCTGCAGGGGTTGCTGTCAATGTTGCTTCGCAAGGTCGAACGCCGCATCGAAGTGTTCTGGCCACAGCTGGATGGCCCACGGTTCGGCCTGCGGGCCTGCCGTCGCCAGAGCTGCTGCATCCGAGACGGCCGAGCCGTAGTGAAACCATTCCGCTAGCGCATGCGCCGCTGCGGCGGCGATGCCCAGCGGCGCATGGGAGGTCTCCTGACGGGGCGTGTCATGGCCGACTTCAAACGGTTGCGATAAGTCAACGCCGACCACGGTGGCCGCATCCAGTAACGCCGCGGTCCGCAAATCCCGTGATGTGGTCAGGGTGCGACGCAGGTTGTCGCCAGCAAGGCGCGGATTGCCCGTTTACGCGCAGGTTCTCCGTCCGTACCGATCATGCTCCCTCGAAGCATTCCGGGCTCCACAGGCGATTTGGATCCCGGCGTTGTCGATCAGTATGTCCAGCTGCCCGTCAGATCGGGCAGGGCGCCGCCATCGGTACGTTCCGGCTGGAGATCGGCCACCGGATGGTGCTTGGCGTCCAGCACCGCACCGCGTCCGAGCCGTTGCCCGCGCCCCTGTCCGCCGCGGAACTTGATGGGGCGTTGCGGGAGGTCATCAGCTGCTGCAGAGCTGGTCGGCCGCACACCAGCGCTATCAGGGCCCGTGGTAGGAGCCGGTGCACCACAGCGGCCGGGTGCTTGCTGCCCGCAAGCCGCGCCCGTCCAAGCGCGTCATATCGGCAACCTTGCTCGGCCCAGCGGCGGCGCAGCACAAGCCGCAAGAGAGCGGCCAGCCACACACAGTCGGCGCACGTGTAGCGGACCGGGGAGATCTACCGCCGTAACACGGTGTTTTCGTCGCGTAAGACCAGCAGTTCGGCGTCTTTGCTCAGGTCTCGCCACATGAACACGGCGGCCAGACCGAGCAGACAGCGCATCAACCGATACAAGATCGCCAGCAGCAGCATCCGACGATGATCCATGCCCGTGCAGCATACGGAGCGCAGGTAGGACTGCTTGATCGAGTGTTCAAGCCCCACAAGCCGCCCAGGCTGCTCTAAGGACCTACCGCAGCCATCCGTGCGATCCGCTAGGGCGGCTGGCTTCCTGGTAGCAACGTCAGCTCATTACGCAGTAGCTGGTCCCCATGACCAGCAGAACGGGTGCGGCAACAAGGAAGATGTCGTGGAACGAGTCCAGCTTCGAGGCTAGCCCGGGACGCTCCATTCCGAGTGCCGTTGGCCGGATGGCGGCGAAGATCGCCACCACATTGCGTGACCGCGCCGACGCCGACCATCCGGACTGAGCATTTCGCGAGAGTTGGGTCAGTGACCGCACAGGAGTCACTGGGAACTGCGGCTCGCTGCTAACGCCATCAAGATAACGAGCCCAGCCAGCACGACGACTCCCGAGGTGATCCCGATCACGGTCCACATCCAGTCTTGCATGTGTGCCTCCATTGGTTTAATGATCCAGCCGTGCGTTTCCACCGGCGTGACGCCATAAACCTGGTGCGGTGACCGGTATCACTGATCGCTAGGTCACCAATCGACGGGTGACATTCGTGAATGAGCTTGCGAGTCGCGCGACATGAGGCTGGCCACCTGCGGTGCAGTCAAGGCACTCGCTGGGCACCCTGGCCGCCAAGGCCGGCTATGAGTCCGCTATGCCCTCGCCAGCAAACTGGTCAACGAACTCACCAAAGCCGCCGACCAACGGCAGCTGTCCAAGCTGATCGCCCGCTACGGCCGCGTCGACGTGATCTTGATCGATGAGCTGGGTGTTCCTCCTGGTCGATGCCCTAGAGATGACTTGAACCACGGCTGACCGCAGGTGCTGGACGCCGCGGAGTTCATCCACGCCAACCGGGACCGGCGCAGCGAGTGGATCCCGGAGAAGACGGTGCACACCCGCGATGGGCAGCAGGTCACCGTCAACATCGACGTCAAGGCGTTCGCCACGCTGGCCTGGCGCAAGGTGCTACGGCATAAGGACCGCCCTGGGATGCTCGCGTGCCACCTGGAGGTCTGCGTGTTCTCGTGCTTGGCCGCCGAGCGGATCGGGCGACATCGCGGTCGGCGGGTCGGACTCCTACGCCGACCTGGGCGCGCAGCTGATGTCCTGGGAGGAGTGCGTGCCGCTGGCGGCGTAGTTTTGCGAGCAGGCCGGCATCCCGACTGAAGCGGGCGAGCTGGTCGCGTTCTACCGTCAGCGGCTGGCCACCCATCGCCGCGCAGGTGAACGCGGGCTACCCGGGCAACACCGACCTGATCCTCGAGGAGGGCAAGCCGGTGCTCAAACGCCGCAAGGGCACCGAGCAGCGTCCCTCGGCATTGGCGCTGGAGCAGGCGATCCACCAGCGGTTGCCCGAGCGCAGTCTGCTCGACATCCTCACCCGCGCGGCATACCTGACCTGCTGGCACCGCCACCTCGGCCCGGGCTCGGGGTCGGACCCGACGATCGACGGCGACGAGCTCGGTCGGTATTGCTCATCGCCTAGGTCTATGGCGCGAACCTCGGTGCCGCCGAGGTCGCCGGCACATGCGCGGCCAGGTTTCCGCGCACACCTCTACACCGCGGGCAACAAGCACACCACCGCCACAACGGTCCACCGCTGCTCGGCGGACGTGATCAACGCGTTCACCATGCTGGACGTGGCCGGAGTGTGGGGCGACGGACAGATCGTCGCGGTGGACGGGCTCGCGCATGGCACCTGGGAAAACAATCTGCCCGCCGATCCCACATCCGCTATGGCGGCTACGGCGGGCTGGCCATGCGGTTCGTTTGCTACTCCTACATCGCGCTGTTGAGCGACTTTGTGCCTGCGGGGTGTGGGAAGCCGTCTACAGCGACGGGTTGCTGAACTTCTACCGCCCCGCCCCCGGCGACCCGCTTTGAACAAGTCCGGGCAGACAATCCGCGCCTACCGCGGCGACCTCACCCCTAGCGCCAAGACACACCTCCCACCAGTGGCTACGCCCGCCCGCGGTCCCTTTCAGGCGAATTCGGTTCCCACCCGTACAACGCACCCGCCACACTCTAGAACCAATATGGTCTAGCACTAGAAGAGAGGTAACAGGGAGGCTGCGATGGGTGAGCGGCGTCTGGTGGTCGGCGTTGACGGCTCCCCGGCTAGCTTCACCGCGCTGCGCTGCGCTGGGCACTGGCGCACGCCGGGCGCATGGGGGCCCGGGTGCGGGGGATTCGCTGCTGGATGCCGGTTTTGGTGAAGGGGTGGGAAGAGGCAGTCACCGCCGAACCGGTTCCGCCCCTGGTCGAGCAACAAGCGCGCGCCGAGCAGGAACTCGCTCAGGTTGTGGCGGCCGCGCTGATGCGGGCTCCGAATGAGGCAGGCTGGGTTGCTGTGAAGCAAACAGTGATCCGTGGGCCGGCTGGCCCAACGTTGGTTTCCCAGGCCGCTGATGCCGACCTGCCCGTCGTTGGGCACGGCCGCCGGTTGATCGAAATGCTGCACCGGTCGGTGAGCTGGTACTGCGTGCGGCACGCAAGCTGCCCGGTGTGGTCATTCCCCCTGCGATGGCCACCCGCAGCGATCTGAACCGGCCACTGCCAGCGTGCCCGGATGACCACCTCCTTTGCCCAGCATCTGCCCTGCAGCTTGGACCCTGCCGAGGGCAATCTATCTTTGCTGGCCAACGTGCCTGTATCTAGTAACCAAAAAATCGGCTGTCATTAAAAGGAGGTTATCATGACCACGACTGGAGCATCGTCGACCATCGGTCGGCGGGTAAGTTTGTCGGATCCGGGGTATCAGGCGTTTCTGGTGTTACGCACGGCGTTTACTGTGGCTCCGATCCTGTTCGGGCTGGATAAGTTCGCCAACCTGATGGTGTACTGGCCGCGCTATCTCGCCCCGTGGATCGATCACCTGGTGCCCGGTACCACTCAGCAGGATATGTATGCGGTGGGTGTCATTGAGGTGGTGGCCGGGATCGTCGTTGCGGTGGCGCCACGGTTTGGCGCCTGGCTGGTCGCCGCGTGGCTGGCCGGCATCATCATCAACTTGCTGACCTACTCGGGTTTCTACGATATTGCCCTGCGAGATTTCGGGCTGTTCATCGCCGCCGTGGCACTGGGCCGCCTGGCCACTCGCTACGGCGGGCGGCGCACATCGTCAACAGGGTGACCAACGTCGAACTGGCCTTCGTTTCTGTTCCTACCGGAAACGCGGGTTGCGGGGGCTTGGGGTGTGCACCATCCCCCCAATCCCCCACTTTTTAACCCACGTAACTCATGTCCCGGGAGGCTGCCTTAGGCGTCGATGCCGAAGAGGTCGCCTCCCGGCGCGACGCGGCAGCCCAGATGATGGTGCCCTACGATGCCAAGCTCGGTGTGCACCCACAGGCCGAGGGCTTTACCCAGCACCCATTTTGGGATTTTCCCACACCGCAGCGGATCAATACCCGCTGCTGCTGCACTTTTCCCACTTCGACTTCTACCGCAAGTAGGTCGTCAAACAGGCAGACCCGGTCCTGGCCATGCACCTGCGCCCCGAGGCGTTCACCGCCGAACAAAAGGCCCGTAACTTCGCCTACTACGAGCGGATCACCGTCCTCGACGGAAGAAGGGAATGGTTATGAGGATCTCGGAAATCTTTGCAATGGGTGGTAGCTGTGACGATGGCCGCTTCGATGGTTGTTTTGACCACGGTCTCTGCGTGTGGTTGCTTCGACCACGATCGGTTTGATCGGCATTTAGGCGCTTCCGCCGTAGCGGCTTCCGCCGCCACGTTGATGATGACTTCGACGGTGGCCT
>DASQVU010000112.1:0-2186 GCA_035640615.1 Pseudonocardiaceae bacterium | reverse complement strand
CCGGCACTGATTACTCGCGCGCAGCGGAGTTGTTTGAGGCCACGTATCGTGTCGCAGATGGGACTTCAGCCGTCCGTGATCGGCTTCGATCGCGTTGTTAGCCGGTATGAAAGATCCAGCGTTGCCGGTCTCGTCGGCCCGTTCCGCTTTCGGTGGGGTGTTGGTTGGCATACGGTGCGACCGTCCGGGACAGGGGCGCTGGGAGTGAAGCAGGTGGGCAGGCCGGTGTTATGCGATGGGCTGCGAGCCCGTGTTGTTAGGTGGCCGCCCCTGCGACTTGCCCGGTTGCGCTGCGCGCGCGGATCCGTAGGTGTCGTTTCGCCCACTCACTCTCGATCACTGTATTGATAGCGGTTTCAAGTGGTGGGTGCGACACCGCTTGAGCTGGGACCCTCGCGAGGGCTCACATCGAGCGTTGCGGGCAGGCCAGGGGCGTGCCTGATGCGCGGGGTCAGCTTACGAGCCCTCGCCCCAGGTCAAGCGGTGTCGCGCTGAGCGTTTGAGCCCAAGGATCGTTGGAGGCACGGTGATGCCGTCAGGGTTAGAGCGTCGGTGTATTGGGCTGGATGTGCACCGGGATTTCGCGCAGGTGGCGATTTGGCAAGGTGGAGTGATCACGCAGGCTGGGAGGTTTGCGACTACCCCGGAGGGGGTGCGGGCGTTCGCGCAGGGTTTGGGTCCGGCCGATGAGGTGGCGTTGGAGGTGACCGGCAACACGGGGGCGATCGCGACGGTGTTGGCCAGCCGGGCCGGGCGAGTGGTGGTATCCAATCCGGCCAAGACTCGAGCGATCGCTGAGGCGAAGGTCAAAACCGACAAGGTCGATGCAGAGATCCTGGCGCAGCTATTGGCCGCGGATTACCTACCCTCAGTGTGGTTACCAGACGCGGAGATCAGTGCGCTGCGCCGCCAGGTGCTGCGTCGGGCGCAGCTGGTGCGGCAACGCACCCGGGTGAAAAACCAGGTGCATGCGATCTTGCACCGCAACCTGATTCCGCGCTGTCCGGCGGCGGACTTGTTCGGGCACAAAGGCCGTGCCTGGTTGGCCGAGCAGGACCTGCCCCCCGATGAGCAGGCTGCGGCGGTGGCGCTGCTGCGGCAGTTGGACTTCCACGCTGAAGAACTGCGACTTCTCGACACCGACCTCGGTCAAGTCGGGCTGGGTCGTCCGGAGGTGCTGCGGTTGATGAGCGTGCCCGGCATCAACGCGACCGTGGCGGGCTCGATCGTGGCCGCGGTCGGTGACTTCACCCGATTCCGTACCGCAGAAAAGCTGGTCGCTTACCTGGGGCTCAATCCCCGGGTCCGTCAGTCCGGTGGCCACCCCGCCCGCCACGGGCGGATCACCAAGACCGGCGCCGCGCACGCCCGCGGCATGCTGGTCGAGGCGGCCTGGTCGGCATCCAAGGCTGCGGGTCCCCTACGGGCGTTTTACCAGCGGGTGCAAGCCCGTCGTGGCATGCAGATCGCTGCGGTGGCCACCGCCCGCAAACTCGCCGTGTTGTGCTGGCATCTGGTCGTTAAAGGTGAGGACTACGCCTTTGCTCAGCCGTCCCTGGTGGCGCACAAACGACGCAAGCTTGAGCTGCGTGCCGGGCATGCTTCAGCGCGCGGGCGTAAGGGCACAGCGTCGGGATACTCGCTCAGAGCAGTCCGCACCGCCCAGCGGCAGCTGGCCGCTCAAGCCGAAACCGCCTACCGCACCATGGCCGCCACCTGGCAACCGCGCAAACCGACCACCCCAACCCAGGCGAGCAAGACCCGCGTCGCAGGATCGGCGGTGGGCAGGGCTGCCACCAACGGGGCGCGACAACTCAGTCCCTCACCGGGCAACGCGGCGCGGCAGGACTAACAGCCCCTTACCCTGCTCTTCGCGACAGGGTCGAACCACGCCCACCGCCGCCCGACCCTACGCCGGTCCTCGCCGGGGTCAAGATCGTTCGTCCAGCCGGGCGCTCCACCCGGCTCCGAACCGACGCCTCAAACCACTGCCACCGGGCGAAAGGAATGAGTCGAGAACAAACCCCACCTGGCACAGTGCTGACGGTTGACAATTTCATCCGTGGCGTACTGCTCGCTGTGATGCCAGCCGCCCGGGGCCAGCTCATCGAGGACCTGCGGGTAGACCGCCGCCTTGTCGGTGATGACCTCCACGGGGGTGATCGTGGTGGTGTTCAGCGCCCGGG
>DASQVU010000111.1:0-9479 GCA_035640615.1 Pseudonocardiaceae bacterium | reverse complement strand
TCGCTGGAGCTGAGCCGGCCGGGTGCCCGTCGATATGCCGCGAGTAGTTCTCGATACCGGAGCAGAACCCGACCTGGCGCATCATCTCGATGTCGTACTGGGTGCGCATCCGCAGCCGCTGGGCTTCCAGCAACTTGCCCTGCTTCTCCAGTTTTGCTAGCTGCTCTGCCAGCTCCGCCTCGATACCCCGGATCGCGCGATCCATCCGCTCCGGCCCAGCGACGTAGTGGGTAGCCGGGAAGATCCGCAGCTCGGTCACCTCCCGCATCACCTCCCCGGTGAGCGGGTGCAGGTAGTACAGCGACTCGACCTCGTCACCGAAGAAGTCGATGCGCACGGCGAGTTCCTCGTAGGCCGGGATGACCTCGACCGTGTCACCACGGACCCGGAATGTCCCACGGGCGAAAGCGAGGTCGTTACGGGTGTACTGGATATCGACCAGGGCCCGCAGCAGCGCATCCCGACCGACCTCGGCGCCCACCGGCACGTGGATCGACCCCTCCAGGTACTCCTGTGGAGTGCCCAGGCCATAGATACACGACACGGAAGCGACCACGACGACGTCGCGCCGGGTGAGCAGGGACATCGTCGCAGAGTGCCGCAGCCGCTCGACGTCGTCGTTGATCGACGAATCTTTCTCGATGTAGGTATCGGTCTGCGGGACGTACGCCTCTGGCTGGTAATAGTCGTAGTAGGAGACGAAGTACTCGACCGCGTTGTCCGGGAAGAAGTCCCGCAGTTCGTGGGCCAGCTGCGCGGCGAGGGTCTTGTTCGGTGCCATCACCAGGGTCGGCCGCTGCACCCGCTCGATGAGCCACGCCGTGGTGGCCGACTTACCCGTTCCGGTCGCGCCCAGCAACACGACGTCCCGCTCGCCCGCATTGATCCGGCGCTCCAGCTCGTCGATCGCGGCTGGCTGGTCCCCGGCGGGTGCGTAGTCACTGACCACCTGGAACCGACCCGGCGCCCGGGAAGTCTTGGCGAGCGGCCGGAACTCCGAATGCGGGTGCAGATCGCGCTGGACGGCGGCAGCTTTGGTCATGCCATCGAGAGTAGGCCGCGGCCCTGACAGTCTGCGTGCGGCGTAGGGTCGATCGCTATGACGGCCCCGCGCGGATTGGAAGCCGAGACCGCCCCCCATATTCATCCTCCCAAGACCGAGATCTTCGATCTGCAGGCGATGACGAACACCGACCCGAAGGGGATCGTCCGTGCGGTCCGCGAGTACCGCCTCGAGCCGTTCGGTCTTTACCTCGCCCGTGACGTCATCGATCACCGATCCATCCGATCGCTGGAGTCCTGGCTACTGCCCGAGCTGGGACTGCGGATCACCGACTGGGGTTATGCCCCCGGCCATGAGTGGCAGGACCACCTCTACATCGACATCGTGCGCATCGAGGTCGATGGGGACTGCTGGCGTACCGAAGACCACTACCTGGATCTCATCGTGCGTCCCGGCCGCGGGGTGGACGTGGTGGACACCGACGAGTTGCTGGATGCGGTGCTGGCCGGGCTGCTCGACCCGGTGACCGCGCAGGAGGCGCTGATAACCACCTACCGGACCGTAGACGGCCTGGCTAGCCACGGTTACCTCTTGGACCGTTGGCTATCGACAGTGGGCGTGCGACCCACCTGGAGCCGGCGCTAACCCGCCGTCAGCTCACCCGCCAGCCAGTGCGCTGCGCCCACCGCTGGGCCTGGTTGAGGGCACCGTGGATAAACGGGGTCTTGGCGTCGGCGTAGGCGTCGACGCTGTGCCGGCGCTGCGCCGCTAACCGGTGCTTGAGCTCGGCATAGTCGGCGGCACCGGATGGGTGCGCGCGCAGCCAATCCCGCAGCAGCAGCGCCTCTCGCCAGGCAGGGGAATCGGCTACCCGGATATGACAGTTGACGGCTCGAGCTGGGTCGGCATTGGTCGCCATCGCCTTGTCCCACCCGGTGCCGTCGCGGGCGCTGTCCCACCACCGACCATCCCGCCTCACCAAGCCGGCGCCGATGAGCTCGTCAGCGAGTTGTGTCGCCACCGCCCGGTCGCCGACTACGATCTGCACATCCAACACATCTTCGGCGTCCAAACCGGGAACCGCGGTCGAGCCGATGTGATCAATACGGTTCGCCCGCCCGCCGGCCACCGCGGTGATCCGGGATATCACCCGCCGCGCCTGATCTGGCCAACTCGGGTCGGACGCCACTACAACCGGAGTCCGTGGCCGCGGAGCCCAGCGGTGGTGGCGCAGGTTGGTCTCGAAGGGCACCAGTCGGTGCGCCCATAACTGGTCCACCGCCGCGAACGTGTGCTGCGGAGTTGCGCTGTTTTCGAGCCACACGTCCGCGGCCTTGCGGCGCTGACCGTCGGTGGCCTGCGCCGCGATCCGCGCGGCCGCGTCGGGCTCGGCCATCCCGCGTTGCTCGACCAGCCGGCGTAGCCGTACCGCGGCATCCGCGTGCACCACCACCACCAGCTGGAACCGAGCTGCCATGCCATTTTCGACGAGTAGCGGGACATCGTGCACCACGATGGCATCGGGTGGCGCGGCGCGGGCCAGTTCCGTGGAGCGGGCCCCGACCAGCGGGTGCACGATCGCGTTGAGCCGGCCCCGCGCGTCAGCGTCATCGAACACCCGCGCCGCGAGCGCCGACCGGTCCAGGCCACCGTCTTCGGCGAGGATCCCTTCGCCGAACTCCTCGATGACCGCACGCAGTCCCACGGTGCCGGGCTCGACGACCTCCCGGGCGATCCGGTCTGAGTCGATGATCCACGCCCCGCAGCGCGCGAGGCGGGTAGCAACCATTGACTTACCGGATCCGATTCCTCCGGTCAGCCCTACCCGCAGCATCGCGCCATGCGGGCCGGCGAGCTACACGCCGCCGGACAGCTTCTCCCGCAGCGCTGCCAGCTGCTCGTCACTAGCCAGCGAGCCTGACCCGGCATCGCCGGTACCGGAAGCCTCACTAGCACCCGCCGAGGAGTAATTCTGGTCCTCAGTGGCCTCCGACTCAGCCTCCGACGCCTTGGTGACCTGCTTGCGGTGCTGCTCGAAGCGGACCTGGGCCTCGGCGTAAGCGCGCTCCCACTCCTGGCGCTGCTTCTCGTACCCCTCGAGCCAGTCGTTGGTCTCCGGGTCGAAGCCCTCCGGGTAGATGTAGTTGCCCTCGTTGTCGTACTCGGCGGTCATGCCGTACTGCGTCGGGTCGAACTCCATGTCCGGGGACAGCCCCTCGTTGGCTTGCTTAAGCGACAGCGAGATCCGCCGGCGGTCCAGGTCGATATCGATGACCTTGACCATCACGTCATCGCCGACCTGCACGACCTGCTCCGGAATCTCGACGTGCCGCACCGAGAGTTCGGAGATGTGCACTAGACCCTCGATGCCCTCCTCGACCCGGACGAACGCGCCGAAGGGCACCAGCTTGGTGACCTTGCCGGGCACGATCTGACCAATCTGATGGGTCCGGGCGAACTGGCGCCACGGGTCTTCCTGGGTGGCCTTGAGCGACAGGGACACCCGCTCGCGGTCCAGGTCGACGTCGAGCACCTCGACGGTGACCTCTTGGCCGACCTCGACAACCTCGCTGGGGTGATCGATGTGTTTCCAGGACAGCTCGGAGACGTGCACCAGCCCGTCCACGCCACCGAGGTCCACGAAGGCACCGAAGTTGACGATGGAGGACACCACGCCCTTGCGGACCTGACCTTTGGCCAGCTGGTGGAGGAACTCGCTGCGCACCTCGGACTGCGTCTGCTCAAGCCATGCCCGCCGGGACAGCACCACGTTGTTGCGGTTCTTGTCCAACTCGATGATCTTGGCCTCGAGCTCGCGTCCCACGTAAGGCTGCAAGTCGCGGACCCGGCGCATCTCGACTAGGGAGGCGGGCAGGAAACCCCGCAGCCCGATATCGAGGATCAGGCCACCCTTCACCACCTCGATGACGGTGCCACGTACCGGCTCTTCGTTCTCCTTGAGGGTCTCGATATTGCCCCAGGCGCGCTCGTACTGGGCACGCTTCTTGGAGAGGATGAGCCGGCCTTCCTTGTCCTCCTTCTGGAGAACGAGGGCCTCGACCTCGTCACCCACCGACACGACTTCTGCCGGGTCGACGTCGTGCTTGATGGACAGCTCCCGGGAGGGGATCACGCCCTCGGTCTTGTAGCCGATGTCGAGCAGCACCTCGTCACGGTCGACCTTGACGATGGTGCCTTCGACGATATCGCCATCGTTGAAGTACTTGATGGTCTTGTCGATGGCGGCGAGGAAGTCCTCCTCCGTCCCGACGTCGTTGATCGCGACCTGCTGGGTGGTCGGGGCGGTGGTGGTGTCGGTGGACATGCGGTGAGTTGCTCCGGAGGGATAGAGTCGAGTACTGGTGTGCTGTTAACTGTGGTGACCGCGCTTTGGGTGTGCTGCTGCGCTGATTAGCGTACTGCGACGGATCATCCTCACCATATTGGGCAGACAACCTGGGCAGCAGGCAGCCACAGCGCTATTCGATCCTACCCAGGCGGGAGTCACGGCAGCAAACTCGACCCCCAGCGTGCGCCGGCTTCGTAATGAGAGACTGCCTCAGTGAGCGGTGCGCCGCAACCAGGACCCTCCGAGCAGGGGCAACCGCACCAGCGCGCCGAGACGGCTCTGGGCACCGTCGGCGTGGTGAAACGCGTTGTGGGCGACGCGGAGACGGTGGCGGCCAACAGGCGCTGGTGGGACGCCGACGCGGAGGACTACCTCGCCGAACATGGTGACTTTCTCGGTCTGGTGGACTTCTTGTGGTGCCCCGAAGGGTTGCGCGAGTCGGATGCCGGCCTGCTGGGCGAGGTGGCGGGTCGGCGCGTGCTCGAGGTGGGCTGTGGGTCGGCGCCGTGTGCCCGCTGGCTGGCTGATCAGGGGGCGCAGGTCGTCGGGCTGGACCTGTCGGCGGGGATGCTGCGTCATGCGGTGGACGCGGCGCGAGAAACCGGCATCAGTGTCCCGCTGGTGCAGGCTGACGCCACCCGATTGCCCTTCGCCGATGCCAGCTTCGATCTGGCGTGCTCGGCGTTCGGCGCGGTGCCGTTCGTGGCCGATTCGGCGGCGGTGATGCGGGAGGTCGCGCGGGTGCTGCGGCCCGGTGGCCGGTGGGTCTTTGCGGTCACCCACCCCTTGCGATGGATCTTCCCGGACGATCCGGGGGAAGCCGGTCTGACCGTGGCGCAGTCCTATTTCGACCGCACGCCCTACGTCGAGGTGGACGGGGCCGGGCGGGCCACCTACGTGGAGCACCACCGCACTCTCGGCGACCGGGTCCGGGAAATCGTCGCCGCGGGGCTGACGTTGGAAGACCTGGTGGAGCCGGAGTGGCCGGCCGGGCTGAACCGGAATTGGGGCCAGTGGAGCCCGCTGCGCGGGGCGCTGTACCCAGGAACCGCGATCTTCTGCTGCCGCCGTCACCCCTAACACCGGCGGCGCCGTTCAGTGCGCTGCGTCGTCCCAGCTGCGGCCGACTCCCACCGAGACTTCCAGCGGAACCCGCAAGGCATACGCCGAGGCCATCTCGCGACGTACCAGGGTTTCCACGGCGACGTGCTCGTCGTCGGCGACTTCCAGGACCAGCTCATCGTGTACCTGCAGCAGCATCCGGGAACGCAGCTGCTCGGCGCGCAACGCGCGGGCGACGCCGAGCATGGCGACTTTGATGATGTCTGCGGCGCTGCCCTGGATCGGCGCGTTGAGCGCCATCCGCTCAGCCATCTCACGGCGCTGCCGGTTATCGCTGACCAGGTCGGGCAGGTAACGCCGGCGTCCCATGATGGTGGCGGTGTAACCGTCGACCCGGGCTTTTTCCACCAGCGCCCGCAGGTAGTTTCGCACGCCGCCGAAGCGGGAAAAGTATTCCTCCATCAGCTCACGTGCCTCGTCAGTGGAGATACGCAGCTGCGCGGACAGGCCGAAAGCGGACAGCCCGTACGCCAGCCCGTAGTTCATCGCCTTGATCTTGGCGCGCTGCTCCCCGGTGACCGCCGTCGTGTCCACCCCGAAGACCCGGGCAGCGGTAGCAGCGTGGAAGTCATGACCGGAGGTGAATGCGTCGATCAACGCGGTGTCCTCGGACAGGTGCGCCATGATCCGCATCTCGATCTGGCTGTAGTCGGCCGTCATCAGCTCCGAATAGCCCGGACCGACCACGAAAGCCTTACGGATACGGCGCCCCGACTCGGTGCGGATCGGGATGTTCTGCAAGTTCGGCTCGGTGGAGGACAGCCGTCCGGTTGCCGCGATCGTCTGGTTGTAGGTGGTGTGAATCCGGCCGTCGTCGGCGACGGTTTTGAGCAGACCGTCCACCGTGGTCTTGAGTCGGGTCGCGTCGCGGTGCGCGAGCAGGTGTGCCAGCAACGGGTGCCCAGTCGACTCGTACAGCGTCTGCAACGCGTCGGCGTCTGTGGTGTAGCCCGTCTTGGTGCGCTTGGTCTTCGGCATGCCGAGCTCGTCGAACAGCACGACTTGCAGCTGTTTGGGTGAGCCCAGATTCACCTCGCGGCCGATCACCCCGAAGCAGTCTTGCTCGGCCTGCTTCACCGCAGCCGCAAAACCGGCTTCCAGCTCCGCCAGCACGTCACCGTCGACCGCGATTCCGGCGGCTTCCAGGTCGGCCAGCACGGCGAGCAGCGGCAGCTCCAGTTCCGTGAGCAGGGACCGGCCGGCTATCCGGTCCAGCTCAACGTCCAGCGCGTCGGCCAGTTCGGCCACCGCCCGGGCCCGGAGAATCTCGTCGGCCACCCGCGCGGCGGCGTCCTCGTCCTCGAACAGGCTGGGTTGACCGGTTTCGCTGGACTCCGCCCGCAGTTCCCTGCGCAGGTACCGCAGTACCAGATCGGCAAGGTCGAAGGAGCGCTGGCCTGGTCGCACCAAGTAGGCGGCCAGCGCAGTGTCGCTGGTCAGCCCGGCCAGGGTGATGCCGCGGTCCCGCAATGCGTGCAGCAGCGGCTTGGCATCGTGCGCGGCTTTGGGGATAGCCGGGTCGGCCAGCCACTGCGCCAGCGCCTGCTCGTCGTCGGGGGTTAACACGCGTGGATCGAGGTAGCCACTGTCGCCGTCGGGAGTAGCCAGGGCCAGGCTCTCCAGGTCGCCGACTCCCCGCGCCCAGCTGCCGCGAAAGGCGAGCCCAGTCCGCCCCCCACCGCGGGCATGCGTGTCGAGCCAGGTCGCCAACGCCCCGGCGTCGATCATTCCACCGCGCACCTCGAAGCCTTCCTCGGCTTCCGGCGCTGGTGCGCTCAGCGTGGCGAACAGCCGGTCGCGCAGCACCCGGAACTCCAGTTCGTCGAACAGCCGGTGCACCGCGTCTCGGTCCCACGGTTTCAGTACCAGATCGGCGGGTTGCTCCGGTATGTCGACGTTGCGCACCAGCTCGGTGAGCCGGCGGTTGAGCAGCACCGAGGCCAGGTTTTCCCGCAGCGCATCACCCGCCTTGCCCTTGACCTCGTCCACTCGATCGATCAGAGCGTCCAGCGAGCCGAACTCCCGCACCCACTTGGCGGCGGTCTTGTCTCCCACGCCCGGTATTCCGGGCAGGTTGTCTGACGGATCACCGCGCAGCGCGGCGTAGTCGGGATACTGCTGGGGGGTCAGACCGTAACGTTCGGCGACCTCCGCGGGCGTGAACCGGGTTAGGTCCGAGACCCCTTTGCGCGGGTAGAGCACTGTCACTTGGTCGCTGACCAGCTGGAGGGTGTCGCGATCACCGGTGCAGACCAGCACCTCGAAACCTTCCGGTTCGGCTCGGGTGACCAGCGTCGCGATCAGGTCGTCGGCTTCGTAATCCTCCTTGGTGAGCACCGGGATGCCCAGAGTTCGCAGCACCTCCTGGATCAGGGACACCTGGCCGCGGAACTCGTCGGGCGTGGTATTTCGATTGGCCTTGTACGGCGCGTAGGCCTCAGCGCGGAAGGTTTTGCGGGAAACGTCGAACGCGGCGGCCACGTGGCTGGGCTGCTCATCGCGGAGCAGGTTGATCAGCATGGAGGTGAAGCCGTACACCGCGTTGGTGGTCTGCCCGGTGGTGGTGCGGAAATTCTCCGCGGGTAGGGCGAAAAAGGCCCGGTAGGCCAGCGAATGGCCATCGAGCAACAGCAGCCGTGGAGAAACCGTCACGGCCCGCGAGTCTAGGCCTGACCACCGACAGCCCGGTGTCTGGAGCACCTACAGTGGGGCACAACCCCACCCTCATTTTGGAGGTTTTGCGTGGCCACGCCAGCCATCCCGTTCGACGTTGATCCGGCTACCAGCGAGGTGCTTGCCCGGTGGGCCGGAGAGCAGCTGATGGACCGGATGGGCATCAAGATCACCGAGTGGGATCCGGAGCGGGTGGTGGGCACCATGCCGGTCACAGGCAACCGGCAGTACATGGGCCTGCTGCACGGCGGGGCGAACGCGGTGCTGGCAGAAAGTCTCGGCTCGGTCGCCAGCTGGCTATGGGCCCTGCCGGATAAGGTTCCGCTGGGCCTAGAACTGTCCTGCGCGCACCACCGGTCGGCCACCGAGGGAGAGGTGACCGGGGTATGCACGCCGCTGCACCGTGGCCGCACCATCACGACGTTCGAGATCCGAATCAGCGACGAGCAGCAGCGACCGACCTGCACGGCGCGGCTGACTTGCCTGCTGCGGGAACGCGCCATCCACCCCTGACAGCTCCCCCAATACTGCTACCCCGACATGGAGACATATCGGGGTAGTGCAGCCTCGAAACCCCGATATGTCTCCATGTCGGGGAGGGTGGTGAACCGGCCCTGCCGGTGAGAGCGCGGGGTCGATAGCTCACTATGAGCACTTAGTCGGCGGACGGGGTCGCACCGGACGCCGGGGGCCGCCGCCGACCCCGGCGCAGAAGGAGACACCTGCCTGTGCGACCACCAGGCCTGGTCGGAGATCCGAAGGCTGCACGGTCCGATAAGCCCGGATCCGCCCGGCGCGGCCTCGGCGCGTTGCGCGCGCTGCTCGTGGCGCTGATCGGCCCCCTGATCGCGAGCGCGGCGCTGTTCGGGGCGGCCGCTCCGGCCCTGGCCGGGCAGTAACCCCCGCCTACCCCGCCTACCCCGTCGCAACCCCTGCCAGCCACACAGCCACCCGAGCAACAACCTCAGCAGCCGGGTTTACCGGTCATCGGGACCCTGCGCAACGCTGACGGCAGGCTGCTGGCCGGAGTGCAGGTGCAGGCGTTCGATGCGAGCGGCCAGCAGGTCGCCTTCACCACCTCGAACTCCAGTGGCCGCTGGGAGCTGACCGTGCCCAGACCCGGCCGCTATACCTTCCGGATCGACCAGCGATCCCTACCTCGGGGCGTCGAAGTCCTCCAGGGTGAGGTGGTCCGTGATGTGGTCCCGGGAACGTTGTCACTGGTCGTGTTCCGTTTCGGGGCGCAACGTGGCGGCTTGCAGACAGCGGCGAGCGCGGAAGTGGTTCGAGTACTGGTCGACGGCATCCGGTTCGGTCTGGTGATCGGGATCA
>DASQVU010000110.1:0-7788 GCA_035640615.1 Pseudonocardiaceae bacterium | reverse complement strand
CGCGGTCAGCAGGCCGGCAAGCGCGCCGACGCTGACCCCGGTCAGCAACCCGGTCAGCGCTGCCAGACCGGACAACCGGCCCTGGCGCACCGCACCCTCACCAGGAATGTCCAAGCCAGTTATGCCGGCGAGCCGGTTGACAGTGTCTTCGGGTGTGCTGGAGGCCGGCCGGCCCCGCACCGCCATGTCCAGATAAGTCATGCCGTTGAGGGCGGTAGTGCCGGCCGCTCCGGCTGCGGCACCCGCTAGTAACGCTCTGCCTAGTGAACCCATGGTGTCTGATCTACCCGGCCGCACGGTGCGGGAAGCGGACCCGCCGACGGTTTTTGGGATGTAGGCGATGCCACCGGTGTCGTACGCGAACTTCGCCGAGGTGCTGCGATCGGTGTCACTGACGCCGGACAGGTCGCCGGCCGACCAGGCGGCGCAGCGGCGCACCCACCCCAAACCCGCGCTCAGCGAGCAAGCCCAGGACATCCCTGCTCACCCAATCGTGAAGGACACCGGACACAATCGGGGCAGCCACCTGTGCAGTGAGCGCAGACCGTGCAGGGCTGCACGCTCATGTGATGAAAAGAAAAAATTCGCTGGGAGTTTAACGGGAATTCGCTGATAACTTGTTGCGCTCCTTGCGCCTGGCACCGGACAGGGATTGTCTGCAGATATGTCCGTGCGGTGGCAGGTGAGCGGATGAGGCTGACAGAAGCCTTGGTGATCGCGCTACGCGCGTTGCGGGCCCACCGGCTGCGTTCCACGCTGACCATGCTGGGCCTGATCATCGGGGTGTCGGCGGTAGTTTTGCTGAGCGCCTGTGGTCGAGGCGTGCAGAACTCGGTTGATGTGCGTATCGAACCGGTGGCCAACAACATCACCATCGTGTCGAAGGCCGCAGATATCCCCGGAGGCCCGCCCGCACAGAGCCTGACTGACGCTGACATCGCCGCGCTGCGCGGCGCACCCGACATCGCCACCGTCACCCCCGCCGTCACCAGTGCGGTCACCGGCGCGCCTGGCTCATCTCCCGGCGCCGGAACGGTGATTCAGACTCCCACTACGTCGTTTCTGTCGGCGAACATCATCGGCACCACGGAGAGCTGGGCGACGACGAACAACCGGGACCTCACCGCAGGCTCGTTCTTCGACACAGCGCAGGCCGACTCCGCTGCCCGGGTGGTAGTGCTGGGGCCCACCGTCGCGGCCACCCTCTTCGGCCATGACACCGCAGCTGCGGTGGGCCACACCGTGCAGATCAACCATGGCCCGTTCAAGGTCATCGGTGTGATGGCCAGCTACGGGCAGCAGCTGGACAACACCGCGGTCATGCCGCTGCAAACCGCGCGCCGTTACGTCGTCGGCTACGGGCTCGGAATTGGCGACAAACTCAGCCAAATCACCCTGCAGGCACCCGACCAAGCCGCCGTGCCTGCCGCCATGGCAGAGGCAACGCGGATCCTCGACGCCCGCCATCACATCACCGACCCGCGGCTGCGGGACTTCCAGATCCAATCGCTGGGATCCCGGCTGCGCAGTTTCAACCAAGTCTTGTACCTGCTCACCACGTTCACCCCGGCGGTCGCGGCGATCTCGCTGCTGGTCGGCGGCATCGGGGTGCTGAACATCATGCTGGTCTCGGTCACCGACCGAACCCGGGAGATCGGCCTGCGCAAAGCGGTCGGCGCCACCAACGCCGCCATCCTCAAGCAGTTCTTGATGGAGTCCACAGTGTTGGCCGGCATCGGTGGCGCAGTGGGCGTCGGCGCCGGCATCGGACTGGCCATCGTGGTTCGTATCGTCGCACCGTCCGTGGCGCCGTCCTCCGGGATCTTCGCCGGGTTCGCGCCGGTCCTGTCCGCGCTGCCGGTAAGCGCGGCGTTCGCGGTGAGCCTGGCCATCGGGCTGGTCGCCGGCTGCTACCCGGCCTACCGCGCCGCCCGGCTGCGCCCCATTCAAGCGCTCAGATTCGAATAAGTCCCGACGGTGCACAAGCATCCATCAGACCCGATGCTGTTGTTGGTGAAGGGCGCTGGGGCGGGGTGGGGTGAAGAAGATCCGTAGGCTTGGCTCTCGTGTGGGCGAGCCTGCCGAAACGGTTGTTGGTCGGGCGGCCGTTGGCGAATCGGCAGCTCGGGCAGACGTTGCTGCCGAAGAAACTCGCATTACCGATCTTCTGCAGCGATGCGCTGTCCTCGGTGGCCTACGCCACCGAAGCGATCCTGGTGGCGCTGTCGGCGGGTGGATTGGGGTTCTACCACCTGGCGCCGTTGCTGTCGGTGGCAGTGGCGGTGTTGTTCGTGCTGGTGGCGGCCTCCTACCGGCAGATCTGCTACGCCTACCCCAACGGTGGGGGCTCCTACGTCGTCAGCCACCAGAACCTGGGCCAGGCAGCCGGGTTGATCGCTGCGTCGGCGTTGCTGGTGGACTACGTGCTGACCGTGGCGGTGTCGGTGGTGGCCGGGACGTCGGCGATCACCTCCGCGGTGCCGGTGGCCGGTGCGCATGCGGTGGGCATCTCGATCGGCTTGGTCGTGGTGTTGATGGTGGTCAACCTGCGCGGCGTGCGGGAGACCGGTAAGACCTTCGCGATCCCGACCTACGCGTTTGTGGCGGGCATCTTCGCGATGTTCGCCTGGGCTGCGGTGCGGGCGGGCACCGGCGGGCGTTTGGTCGCCGAGAGCGCGCACTTGCCGGTGCGGCCCACCGAGCACGCCGCCGGCCTGCTCGCCGCATTCCTGATCCTGCGGGCGTTCGCGCAGGGCTGCACCGCGCTGACCGGCGTGGAAGCGATCAGCAATGGGGTGCAGGTCTTCCAGAAACCGAAGTCGAAGAACGCCGCGACGGTGTTGGGCTACCTCGCCGCGCTGGCCGTCACGATGGGAATCGGGATCACCGTGCTGGCCGAGCGCACCGGGGTGCACGCGGCCGCGGATCCGGCCCAGCTGGGGTTACCGCCGAACGCCACCCCGAAGACGGTGCTGGCCCAGGTCGCCGCCGCCGTGTTCGGCCCCGGCTCGGTGGGCTTCTACGCCATCCAAGTGTTCACCGCAGCGATCCTCATCCTGGCGGCGAACACCTCGTTCAACGGCTTCCCCGGGCTGGCCTCGATCGTGTCCCAGGACGGCTACTTGCCTCGCCAGTTCCACAAGCGGGGGGACCGGCTGGTCTTCAGCAACGGCGTCGTGCTGCTGGCCGCCTTCGCCGCGGGGTTGATCTACGCGTTCAACGCCAACACCAACGCGCTGATCCAGCTATATGTCGTCGGCGTCTTCGTCGCGTTCACGCTGGCCCAGATCGGCATGGTCAAGCACTGGCAAGCTGAGCTGACCACCGGGCCCGGAACCGGCGAGCGGCGCCGGATCCGCCGGGCACAAATGATCAATGGATTGGGCGGGGTGGCCACCGGCCTCGTGCTGGCGATCGTGCTGATCACCAAGTTCTTTGATGGCGCTTACTTGGTGGTGATCGCGATCCCCGTGCTGTATGCGCTGATGCGGGCCATCAAGGCGCACTACACCGCGGTGGCGGAGGAGACCACGGTGCGTGACGTTCGCCCGGTTGGCCCGTCGCGCAACCACGTTGTGGTGTTGGTCTCCAAGGTCTCCGGTCCCACCCTGCGGGCGTTGGCCTATGCCCGGTCGTTGCGCCCGCACACCCTACAGGCGGTCACCGTCAACGTCGGTGACGACGAATCGGCCGAGCTGCAACGGAACTGGGACGCGGCAGGCCTGGACTTCCCGCTGGTCGTGCTGGATTCGCCATACCGGGAGATCACCGGGCCCATCCTGAAATACGTCCGGGACTATCCCCGCAGCGGGCCTCGCGACATCGTCACCGTGATCATCCCCGAATACGTCGTCGGGCACTGGTGGGAACAACTGCTGCACAACCAGAGCGCGCTACGGCTCAAAGCGCACCTGCTGTTCTTCCCGGACGTCGTCGTGGTGGACATTCCCTGGCACCTGCACTCAGCCGGCGTCTACATCGATCGTGACCGGGACAGCCTTAAGCATGACTACGAGCAGCAAGCCGCCGCCGCGCGGGAACCCGCCGCCGGCTCCAAGCCGCCGGCTTAATCGGGAGCTAGGGCTGGGACACCTGCACCACCCGTGCCTCCCGCTGGCCCGTCGGGGTGGACCAGTCGATGTCCTGACCCGCAGAGCGACCGAGCAGCGCGACTCCGAGCGGGCTGTCCGCCGTCACCACTGCCGCGTCATCGGCCTCGACCATCGTCCCGACTCGCAGCACGTCGGTCGTCCCGTCCGGGTACCGCAAGGTCACAACACTGCCGATGGACACCTCGCCGGGCGGGCTCGGCTGGTCAGAGTCGTTAGTGTCGGCGGTGTCGGCCAGCAGGCGAGTGACCTCATCGATCCGCCGCTCGATCGACTGCAGCTCGGACAACCGCTCGATCGCATCGGCTTGATCTGCCCGGTCACCAGGGAAATCGTTGCTGTCGAGGCCCTCGGCGAATTCTTGCCGACGACTTCGAAGCACCTCCAGCTCCTCGACCAGCGCCCGTCTAGCGTGATCCGACGACGTGGTTTCAGCCATCTCCAACGCTCCTAGCCCTACCTGATCGCTACCGGACGATTATCGCGTTGTTCGGCTTGCCCGGATGTCGTCGGCGTGGTCCCGCTGCGCATCAGCCAGCGCCTGATCCGCGTAGGGGTCAGCGGCCAGGCTGGCGGTGACTTCCGGATCGCCCATCGGCGACTCGTCGTCTACCGGCTCGATGCTCATGTCGACGTTGTGCATGGCCGCTTCCTCGGCGGACGCGGCACCACCGGCGATGCCCTCGTCGATGCCGTCCATGGCGTCCGGGGTCTGCCCGGCGGCTTCCGCATCAGCGATCGCGATCCGTCCCGAGCGGTCGGCGTCCACCGGCATCTGTTCGGGCTGCTCCCGGCGCAACCGCTGGTCGAGCGACTCCCCTTCCCACTGGCCGGCCGCGGTAACCCCGTCCTCATCGAGGCCATACGGGCGATCCGGTGGGATGTAGCCAGCGTCCAGCGGATCGGCGCCCGGCGGCCCCACCAGCGTCTCGCCGGTGTCGTCCTGCACCGCGTCGGCGATATCAGCAGCCTCCGGCTGCTGCTCGTAATCCTGCTGTGCCATCACATCGCTCCCTCATGCTCCGAACCGGATCACCCTCCCGCAAAACCTTCCCGATTCCACCCATCCCCCAAACCCGGCCGTCCCCGGCCCGGGCGCGTTCTGGACGCAGACTGCTGTTTTCCGGTACCGGATTACCGCAGTTCGCATCCAGAACGCGCTAGCTCTACTCCGGGGTCTTGACCACGCCGATGAGGTGGCCTTCGGGGTCGTTGAACAGCCCGATCTCGATGTCTTCCATGACCTTCTTTGGCCCCATCACCCGCGACCCGCCCAGGCTCTCCGCTTGGGCTAGGGCGGCCTCGACATCGGGCACCCCAACGTAGAAGGTCACGTGACCGGCGTAGCCCTCCGGACCCACACCGATACCACCACCGATTCCGGGACCGCCGCCGGCAGACACGATCCCGTAGTTCATCGGATTATCAGTGTCGATCTTCCACCCGAACAGATCGGAGTAGAACGAGCGCAGCGCAGCACCGTCCTTGCCGATCACCTCGAAGTGCACTACTGGCCGTGCCATGGTGTCTCCTTTCACGCCGTGTGGGGGTTATGACGCCGGCGCTGCGCGAAACTCATCGCGGTCAGGTGGTCGGGACGATGACCCGGCCAAGCGGTGTAAGCGATACCGGGATCAGCTTCAGGTTCGCCAGCGCCAGCGGGATACCGATGATCGTCAAGGTCAGCGCGATAGCCGTCACCACGTGGGCGATGGCCAACCAGAAACCGGCGACGACGATCCAGATCGCGTTGCCGATCAGCGATGGCGCACCGGCGTCGCTGCGGCGCACGATGGTGCGGCCGAATGGCCACAACGCGAAGTGGGCGATTCGGAATGCAGCCAAGCCGAACGGGATCGTGATGATCAGCAGGCAGCACACGATCCCGGCGAGCAGATAACCCAGCGCCATCCAGAAGCCGCACACCAGCAGCCAGATGATATTGAGCAGCGTCCGCACACCATCGATCCTGCCAGCATGCGCGCTACTTTACGGGCAGCGAGCAGATAATCTTGACGGCCAGGTTCTCGGTGATACCCAGCCGCGGGGTGTTCTCCCGGGCGCGTTCGGCGATCTGCCGCGGAGTCATCCCCATACCGTGGTACAGCCGTACGACCTTTTCCTGCTCAGCCGTCCACGGACGTCGAGTGGGGACCGTCCGATTCGGCAACGCCGGTGGCTCGCGTCGCCGGGGTGGTGTTTCCGTTCCCGGCGCGCGGTAGTTGATCCCCAGACCGCTGTCCTTCTTGGCGAACTCCCCAGCTTCCGCCCGCCGCCGGATCTCTTCCGGATCGCCGACGATGAAGGTGTCAGCGCTCTTGTTCACGCCTATCGCGGTGATCGTCAAGCCTTCGTGATGCTTGAGCTGGCACTGCTTTTTCGTGCAGTACTGGTAACCCAGCTCGGCGCGTTCGGCGAGCAGGTCGTCGCCACACTCGACACATCTCACAGCTTGTATCAACCGTTCGAGGTACCAAAAAAATCCAGCGCGGCATTGGCGATGCCGCGTACCGAACAGCCCCACGCCAATCGACGCCACGCCGTCAGCCCGCATGAGTGGCTCATCGCCGGACATCGGCACCGTCGCTGCGATGACACCGAAGGCCAGGATGGCGACCCCGACGACGACCAGGCAGATCCACCCGACCCTCACGTAGACGGTCTCGCGCCGCACGCAGGAACCTACCGCCGAGGACTGGGCAAACCCGAAAGTCGAACGGCGTTAACACCGCTATGGGGCGATAACAGCCCCCGCGGCACCTGGCCGCACTCATGCGTCCGGGCCGTAGCGTGCGGCGATGGTTTCCGAGCTGGCCCAACCGCTGTAGGTAGGCGATTGCGGCCAGCCTTCCGGCGAGTCCTGCCAATCCTCCTGCCGCCCGTACGGCAATATATCGATCAGCGCGAAGCTGTGACTGAGCTGCTCGGTGCCACGGCCGTTGGTATGCCAGGTGCGATAAACGGTGTCGCCATCGCGCAGGAACACGTTGACAGCGAACCCGCCGTTGGGCGGTGCGCCGACGTCGGCGCCGAAGGGGCTGTTCGCCGTGGAATACCAGCTCATCGTGTTCCCGACCCGCCGCTTGTACGCGAGTGCCTCGTCAATCGGTCCTTGGGTGACGATGACGAACCGGGCGTCGTAGTTGTCCAGAAACTCCAACCTGGTGAACTGGGAGGTGAACCCGGTGCAGCCCGAGCACTGCCACTGCTCGCCGGCGAACCACATGTGGTGGTAGACGATCAGCTGTGACCGGCCACCGAAGACGTCGGCCAACCGGACCGGTCCCTCCTCGCCCTCGAGCGTGTAGTCGGGCATCTTGACCATCGGCATGCGGCGGCGCTGCGCGGCGATTGCATCGAGTTCCCGGGTTGCGGCCTTCTCCCGGACCCGTAACTCGTCCAGTTGGCGCTGCCAGGTTTCGGCGTCGACAACGGGCGGTAGTGCGTTGGTGGTCATGGTTCCTCCTCGTTGCTAGCCGGTGTTGGGCTAGCCAGGTTGATAGCTGCCAGTGTCGACTTTCGTCAGCGTCGAAACTCATCGCGCTGCCACGCTTGTACGGAAGCGGATCCCTATCGGACAGGAGGATCAACCTTGGCGAGGAGTCCTGACCAGCGGTCAGTAATGTTCGTTCGCCGTTCCCCTGCGAACACCAGTGCGGGCGGATGTCGCGCTCACGGC
>DASQVU010000109.1:0-11397 GCA_035640615.1 Pseudonocardiaceae bacterium | reverse complement strand
CGCTGGTCGGCTCGCTCGCGATCTTCGGCGCTCTCAGCCTGATCGGCTTCCGTCGCCGCGCCATCGACTAGTCAGTGCGGCCTTGGTGAGCTGTTCTTCCTGTTGCTTCCTGCCGGCTCCTGGGACGTCTAGCGATATAGGCGCGCGCAGGGGGAACATTGCGCCAGATCGTCTCGCTGACGATGACCTCTTCGAAGCTCGCACGCAGCTGTCGCAGTTGTCGGCGGGCCGGTGGTGCCCACCGTGTCCAGGAATAGGCGACCTGGATATAGGCGCCTGCGTCGGACAGCGACTGGATGAGGGTCACAAGCAGAGGTCGCGGTGCCGCGGATGGGGCAAAGGCGGCCCACGGAAGGGTACTGATAATCACGTCCGCGGACGGGATCGCCCGATCGGCCAAGAATGTAGGCAAGTCTTTGGCCTCACCGCAGACAACCTCAACGTGGTGAAAACGCTTCCTCAGCAGCTGCGCGAACGTCGGATTGACCTCAACGGCGATATGGTGACCTCGCCCACCAAGACGATGCATGATCACGCCGGTGCACGCTCCGGTACCGGCGCCCAGCTCGACCACCACCGGTTCGCCGCGTTGAGGTATTGCCATGCTGAGCAGCGTCGCCACTGCGGTGGAACTGGGTGTTATGGCCGCGATGCCGGTAGGATTGCGGAGAAATTCGCGCAGCAACAGGGTATCCATCACAGATTAGCCTCGAGGAGAATCGCTCTATCTGATTCCGTGTTGGAATGCACGCAAGGCTCCTCTCCCGTGCCAGCGATCCGCAGAATGCCGCTGCACGCGTTGATCGCGGTTTCGGCGCCGGCCGCGAGGCTGTGGCGGCTGGCGCCGCCGTCCCGCAGGAGCGGGAGCAGGCGCACCTCGATCACCAGATCTTGGACACCTGCCACCCGGACCAGGGACTCCCAGAGGCTGGCCGGTCCGACGAACGAGGCCACCGTGGTGGGGTTGCGCCCGGCCAAGCGGTACCGTAACGCCACTGGCCGCACCGGAGCTGCGGTGTCCACCGCAGCCTGGAAAATCGCTGGCCGGAACCGGCCGCTGGCGCGGCCACACCACGTGGTGCCCTCCGGGAACGCCCCGACTGCGGCGCCGCCGGCCAGCGTACGGGCAACAGCAGCAACCATGCCCGGCAATGCCGACAGGTTTTCCCGGTCGACGAAGATCGTGCCCAAGCGGCGAGCCAGCGGGCCGATGATCGGCCACCGCCGAACCTCCTTCTTGGCCACCATCCGCAACGGTTGGACCGCGCACAGCGCGATCAGATCCAGCCAGGATGTGTGATTGCTGACTACCAGGACGCCACCGGCAGGGTCGGCGAACCGGTCGCCGCCGGTGACCTCGAGCTGGATACCCAGCGCTCGCAGCAGCGCCTGGTACCAGCCGCGCAGCGCCCGCTCTCGGTGGCCGACACCAAGTACTGGCAGCGCCGCCACCAGTGGTGCCCCGGCCAGCAGCAGCGCTCCGGCGACTAGCAGCCGGCGCGTTCGCAGCATCCTGGGCACCGCAGCGGCCGGCGGCAGGCAGCGCTGGCCGCACGGAGAGATCGGCATCCACGGATGCGGGCGGCTCATGTCTTGCTGCCCGCCGCATCCCCCACACAGTGCCCCAAGAAATGGCGCAGGTACCGCGAATCCACCCGGTCCAGCTCCAGGAGCACCAGGAAGTCGGCCACCCCGAAGTCGCGGTCGTGGGCGGGCGGTCCGCACACCCACGCGCCCAACCGCAGATATCCACGCAGTAGCGGTGGCAGGGCGGCACGCGCCAGCTGTGGAGCCAGGTCGGCATGCCACGGCTGCCGCGGTAGCACCCGGTATTGCTCGGGGGCAAGGTATCGGGTCCGCACGGTATCCCAGACACCCGCCGCAACCGTGCCATCCGCAGCTCCGGGTGTGCGCAGTGGCACTGACGCACAACCCATCAGCCACCGGTTACCGGTGAGCAGCAAGTAGCGCGCGATTCCCGCCCAGATCAGATTGATCACGGCTCCGGTGCGATGATCAGGATGGACGCACGAGCGGCCGGTTTCGACCAGGCACCCGCGCAGGCCCGGCAAGAAGGGGATCAGGAACTCGGCCTCGCAGTACAGCCTCCCGGCATGCCGGGCACCCTCGGGTGGAAGCATCCGGTAGGTGCCGACGATTTCGCCGGTGTGGTCGTCGCGCACCACCAGGTGGTCGCAGTAGGCGTCATAGTTGTCGATATCCACGCCGGGCTCGGTGGTGCGCAACGTCGCACCCATTTCCCCAGCGAAGATCCGGTAGCGCAGCTGCTGCGCGGCGCGGACGTCGGCCCGGTGCTGAGCCACCAGCAACGTGTATTGCGGAGAACCTACCGCGGAAGAGGCGCTCACTGACAGCGACAGGGTGCTCATAGCGCTCGGTATAACGGTCCAGCACGTTGCGCAAATAACACCACCGTGGCCACCCGGTGGAATATCGGTGAACAACGATCTACGGTAGGCCCGCACCTTGAGAGGCCGCACCCGAAAATTGACGATTGGTTGACCGCCGGTAACCACTAACTGAACTGCGGCAGCGACCAGCGTTTCAGGGCGCATATTCCCAGTGAACTTTAAGGTTGTATTCAGGCGGCATGCAGCGGGCAAGCCATATCTTGAACGTAGGCCCGCGGGAGTATGACGGTGAAAAGCGTGCTGACGGTTAAGTCACAATCGCTACGACAGGCGCTCGCCAGTCACACCTTTGAGCTACCGGAACTGCCCAAGGCTGGTTCGTTCCCGGCAGCACCGAAGCAAGCAGTTGTCGCCGTAAGGCTTTGCGACCGCTTCCGGCAGCTGTGGCGGGATACGCTCGGGGACGATCATCCACACACGTTGAGTGCAGCCCACCATCTCGCTTGCGTGCTACGCGCGGTGGGTGAGCATGAGCGGGCCCGCGAGGTTGATCAGGACACGCTGGCCCCCTTTCGTCGAGTGCTGGGTCACGACCATCCCCGCACTCTCATCTCGGCCAGCAACCTGGCCGCTGACTTGCGCGCGTTGGGTGAGTCGGAGCGGGCCCGGGATCTCGATGCGGATATTTTGGGGCGTTTTCGCATTTGCTCGGCGATGACCATCCCGACACGCTGACCGCCACCGGCTACCTTGCGGCTGACCTGCGCGCGCTGGGTCAGTACCAGCGCGCGAGCCAACTGCACCAGTGGATCGATTCGCGATCCTGGTCATGACTTATTGGGGTAGCCGTAGTGTTTCACCGGGGTAAATGAGATCGGGGACGGGCACGACACTGGTGTTGGCGTGAGCGATGGCCTGCCAACCACCGGGCGTGTGGTGGGCCGCTGCGATGGCGGACAAGGTGTCGCCGGCAACGACGGTGTAGCTCGACGTGGTGTGCGGAATCGCCGGCGCCGGTTTGCTGGCTTTCACCGGTGTGCTGGAGGTATTGAGGTGGGCGCGGGCCCCGCATACGGGCCAAGCGCCGAGTCCCTGGGTGGCAAGGACGCGCTCAGCCACCGAGATTTGGGTGGCTCGGCTGGCGTTTTGCGGCATCCCCGTGCCACCGTTGGCCCGCCATGTCGACAGGGTGAACTGAAGGCCACCGTAGAAGCCGTTGCCGGTGTTGATAGCCCAGTTGCCGCCAGATTCACACTGCGCGATGGCGTCCCAGTTGATCGACGAATCCGCATGCGCCGCGCCGGCTGGAGCTATAACCATCCCAGCTGCGACTCCAAAGCTCGCGGTGGCTGTCGCGGCATCCCGGAGGTGATGGGTTGGCGCGCGGTGGCGGCCGTGTCTGGTCGTCCGTCGGTGTTTCGCATGGCCCATAAGAACATTCCGCCAACGTTATGTCTCATTTTGAACCCGTTATCCCCATTGGTCGGCGAGCGGTCATTCCGGCTCGACGTACGGCGCATTGGAACGCCCCCAAAACAATCGGAAGCGCGTGTGATGAACAAGAGACATCGATGACCTGAACATGCCATTTGAATGATATCGAGCAAACATTGCCACGGTAGGAGCTGGCAATTCTCTTAGCTGTGCAGCGCTGTGGCTAGCCGGTGGACTCCCTGGCGCAGCTCACCGGCGTCACGGACAGCAGCAAAGGACAGCCGCAAGTAGGCGGCCGGTGGCTCGGCGGAAAAATAGGGCCGGCCGGGGCTGACCAGCACGCCGGCGGCCCGGGTCTGCGCGGCGAGCGTGAGGTCGTCGACCTGATCGGGTAGCCGCGCCCACAGGTGCAGGCCGCCGGCAGGTGACCGGCTCACCGTGACGTCCGGGAGCTGCTCAGCGAGCGCGGCCAGCAGCGCTGCGCGGTGCTCGGCGAGCGCGGCCGCCAAGCGGGTGAGGTGTGCCCGCCACGCCGGCGCGCTGACCAACTCGAGGGCGGCCTCCTGGAGTAGCCGCGGGACGAAGAAATCGTCGACGAGGCGCAGCGCACGCAGCCGCTCGGCCACCGGTCCGCGAGCGATGAGCGCTCCCACGCGCAGGTTGGGTGAGGTGGCTTTGGTCAACGAAGCGATGTGCACGACGCGCCCGTCGGTGTCGTCGGTGAGCAGCGGTGGCGGCGCGGGACGTTCGTGAGACAGCCAGCGGGCGAAGTCGTCTTCGATGACGAATGCGCCGGCCTCGCGAGCGGCGGCGAGGACCTGCGCGCGCCGGTGATTGGCGAGCACGGTGCCGGTGGGGTTGTGGAAGGTCGGCTGGCAGTAGAACAGCCGCGCTCCGGTGGCGGCGAACGCGGCCGCGAGCAGGTCGGGCTGCACGCCGTGCTCATCGGTGGGGACTGGAACCGTTCGCAGCCGCGCAGCACGCGCGACGGCGATCGCACCGATGTAGGTCGGCGATTCCAGCAGCACTGGCGCACCGCTGGGCACGATGGCGCGAAAGGCCGCCGACAATGCTGCCTGAGCGCCGCCGGTGATGAGCACGTCGTCCGGCGCCACCGCGGCGCCGAGCGAGCGGGCGAACCAGGCTCGCAGCGCCGGAATGCCGGCTGGCGGCGGCCGTTCGGATGCATCCGGTCGTCGGCCAGCACGCGCGAGTGCGGCGCCGAGCGCCCGATTCGGCAGGAGCGAGGGGTGCGGGTAGCCGCCGGCCAGCGACACCGCGCCTGCCGGCTCTGTTTGCAATAGGAACGCCACGCTCGCTGCGTCGACCGTGCGATCGCCGAGTGCCAGGGTCTGCCAGGACAGGTCCGGGGACTCGGGGGCCGGCCGGGCACGCTCGGCAACGTAGGTTCCGCTGCCCGGCCGCGTGATGAGCACCCCTTCGGCTGCCAGCGCAGCCAGTGCCCGGGACAGCGTCACCGGGCTGACGCCATAGCGGGCAGTCAACTCGCGGGTCGAGGGCAGCCGCTCGCCGGGCCGCATGCTGCGAGCGCACTCGCGCAGCGCTGCCCCCACCCGATCGATACTGTTATTGTTATTCATGACAGCTCAGAGTATCGCTACTGTACCGGACCGGAAAGCGTTTCCCGGCATCGGCTGGGCGGCACTCGGCGTGCTGGCGTTCTCGTTCACCTTTCCGGCCACGGCGCTGGCCGAACAGGGCTTCGATCCGTACCTCGTCGGTGCCGGTCGTTCGGTGATCGCTGCTGCCGTCGCAGGCGCCTGCTTGCGCGTGGCCCGCGCGCCGTTACCCCGACGCGAGCACTGGCCGGGGCTGATCGCAGTCGCGGTCGGCTGCGGTATCGGCTTCGGGCTGCTGTCTGCGCTTGCGATGGAACACACCACCTCAAGCCACGCAGCGGTGGTGATCGGGCTGCTGCCGGCGGCTACCGCTGTCGTCGCCGCCATCCGCATCGGCGAGCGCCCCGGTCCGCTGTTCTGGGCAGCCAGCGGTACCGGAACGGCCGCGGTCGTAGGCTACGCGCTGTCCCGCCAGGCCGGCGCCCTGCACGCGGCCGATCTGCTGCTACTCGCGGCGCTGGTCATCGGCGCCACCGGCTACGCCGAGGGTGGGTGGCTGGCCAAGGTGATGCCGGGGTGGCAGGTGATCGGTTGGGGCACGCTCGCCGCGTTGCCTATCTCACTGCCGATCACCATCGCCGCAATCGCCTACCACCCGCCGGTGCACCCCAGCGTGTCCGCCGTTGCGGGTTTCGGTTATGTCGGCATCGTCTCGATGTTCGTCGGTTTCCTTGCCTGGTATCGCGGGCTCGCCGAGGCGGGGGTGGCCCGGGCAAGCCAGCTTCAGCTCGGCCAGCCGCTGCTGACGATCGCCTGGTCGGCGCCCCTACTGGGCGACCACGTCGATCTGGCCGGTTTGATCACCGTCCTCGTCGTCGGCGGCTGCGTGCTCGTCACCCAGCGGGCGCGCGCGGGAAGGGTCGTGGCGGCACCGAAGAACCGCTTGTGCGTTCGAGCATCATTTTCGCCGCGGGCCAGGCCGCGCACCCGGATCCGCCGCCATGCCGATCGCGCCCGGCACAGCCGCGCCGAGCTCTACGCGATCCTCGACGCGGGGCTCGTCGCCCACGTCGCGTTCATCACCGACGGGTATCCGGTCGTGCTGCCGATGGGCTATGCCCGTGACGGTGACACGCTGTTGCTGCACGGTTCAAGCCGCAACCGCATGCTGCGGGCGCTCGCCGGCGGCGCCGAGCTATGCGCGACGATCACGCTGGTCGACGGGCTGGTACTGGCCGCCACCGCGTTCACCCACTCGATGAACTACCGCAGCGCCGTCATCTACGGCCACGCGCTCGAGATCACCGATCCCGAGGCCAAAGGTCAGGCGTTGGACCGGTTCGTCGAATTTCTGCTCCCCGGGCGCACCGAGCAGTTACCGGCGCATACCCGGCAAGAACTCGCCGCCACCCTGGTGCTCGCCGTCCCGCTGCACGAGGTCTCGGTCAAAGCGCGCAGCGGTCCGCCGAAATCGCAGCCGCGGGAAGGCATGGCGCCGTGGACCGGTGTCATCCCGCTCGCGGTCACCCGCGGCCTACCGCAGCCGGCTGGGTCAGGACCGGAGTCAGAACAAGGCCCTGGCCAGAGCCCGGCGCGCTGAGGTGACCCGGGGATCGGCAGGCGGGAACAGCTCGAACAGCGCGACCAGGTGGGCCCGGGCTCGGTTGCAGTCCTCACCGGTCAGCCGCTGCACCGCGGCGACCAGCCGCTCGAAGGCTCGCTCCGGCATTTCCGCGGCCAGCTCGGCGTCGGCGGCGGCGATCTGCGCGTCGACGTCGTCGGGTGCCGCATCGGCCTTGGCCACCGCCGCCGGGTCGACTGTTTCGGTGCGTGCCAGGAAACGGACCTGGGCCAGCGCAATCCTGGCCTGCTCGTTCGTCGGCTCGGTGGCAAGGATCTCCTGGTAAGCAGCTTCGGCGGCGGCGTAGTCACCGGCCTCCAACGCGGTCTCAGCGGCGGTGAACCGGGGATCCTCCGGCTCGGCGCGCCCTTGGCCGCCCGCAGCGCCCTGCTCGGCGGCGCGGATGCCAGGCAGCTGATCGCGCAGGGCATCGAGCAGGGACTTGATCCATTGCTTCACCTGTGGCTCGGGCCGGGCGCCGGCGAAGGCATCGATCGGCTGGCCACCGGCGATGGCGATGACCGTGGGGATGGATTGGGCGCCGAACAGTGCAGCGATGCGCTGGTTGGCGTCGACGTCGACCTTCGCCAGTACCCAGGCGCCGCCCCCTGCCTTGGCGAGCCGCTCGAGTATCGGAGACAGCTGCTTGCAGGGCCCGCACCAGCTCGCCCACAAGTCGACCACCACGAGCACCTGCATGGAGCGCTCGACGACATCAGTCTGGAAGCTCTGCTCAGTGACATCGACGACCCAGCTGGCGGCGCCGCCGGAGGCAGGGCCGCCCTGGGGATCGCGCCGGGGAGCCGACTCGGCCCGCGCCTTGAAGGCAGATAGGTCGACGGCACCGGATATTGCTACGGTCTGCTGGGGGTTGGGCCTGCTCACGCCGTCTATCCTGGCACGGATCCGGAGCCGTCAGAACCGGGCCGGCTCACGGTACTCACCCCATTGGGCTTTGAGTGCGCCGCAGATCTCGCCAAGGGTGGCCTCGGCCCGGGCCGCCTCGAGAATCGGCTCGATCAGATTGCCCTCGCCGGCCGCGTGCTCGACCATGGCGGCCAGCGCCCGGTCGACGGCAGTCTGGTCGCGCTGGCTGCGGCGCCGGGCCAGCGCCCGGTTCTGCGCATGTTCCACCTCGTGGCTCACCCGCAGGATCTCCAGCTCATCGGTCACCGATTCGGTCAGGGTGTTGACCCCCACGACCTTCTTATCGCCTTTCTCCAGCGCGTGCTGGTAGGCGAAGGCCGCGTCGGCGATCTCGCCGGTGAACCATCCGTCCTCGATGCCGCGCAGGATCCCGGAGGTCATCTCGCCGATCGGATGCCGGCCTGCGGCTCGGCCGCTCATGTCCTTGATCCGGGTGAAGATCCGTTCGGCGTCGGCTTCGATCCGGTCGGTCAGCGCCTCGACGTACCAGGACCCACCCAGCGGATCGATCACGTTGGCCACCCCGGACTCCTCCATGATCACCTGCTGGGTGCGCAGGGCGATCTCCGCGGCTCGCTCGCTCGGCAGCGCGAGGGTCTCATCCAGGGCGTTGGTGTGCATCGAGTTAGTGCCGCCCAGCACCCCGGCCAGCGCTTCGATGGTGGTCCGCACGATGTTGTTGTAGGGCTGCTGGGCGGTCAGCGAGACGCCTGCGGTCTGGGTGTGGAAGCGTAACCACTGGGCCTTGTCGCTGGTGGCACCGTAGACATCGCGCATCCAGCGGGCCCAGATCCGCCGGGCGGCGCGGAACTTCGCGATCTCTTCGAAGAAGTCGATGTGGGCGTCGAAGAAGAAGGTCAATGCAGGTGCGAAACGGTCGACGTCAAGGCCGCGGGATCGGCCCAGTTCGACGTACCCGAAGCCGTCGGCGAGTGTGAAGGCCAACTCCTGCGCGGCCGTCGCGCCGGCTTCCCGGATGTGGTACCCGGAAACTGACAGTGGCTTGTAGGCCGGCATCTGGTCGGTGCAGTACTCCATCAGGTCGCCGATCAGCCGCAGATGTGGTTCCGGGGGGAACAGCCACTCCTTCTGCGCGATGTACTCCTTGAATATGTCCGTCTGCAACGTTCCATTGAGCTTGGTGATGTCTGCGCCCTGCCTTTCAGCCGCAACCAGGTACATGCAGAACATCGGCACCGCCGGGCCGGAGATCGTCATGGACGTCGTGACCTGATCCAGCGGGATCTCATGGAACAGGACGTCGAGGTCCGCGGCGCTGTCGATCGCCACGCCGCAGTGGCCCACCTCGCCGAGGCTGCGCGGATCGTCGGAATCGCGGCCCATCAAGGTGGGCATGTCAAAGGCGACTGACAGCCCGCCACCACCGTTGCGCAGGATCTGGTGGTAGCGCTCATTGGTCTGGCGGGCGTTGCCGAATCCGGCGAACTGGCGGATCGTCCAGGTGCGTCCCCGGTAGCCAGTGGCATGCACGCCGCGGGTGAACGGGTACTCGCCCGGCCAGCCGATCCGGTCGAAGTTCTCGACCGTCTCACCCTCGCGCGGTCCGTATACCGGGTCGACCTCGACACCCGACAGGGTGGTGAAATCCGCCTCGCGCAGCTGCCCCGCCTGCTGCGCTTCCGAGTACCGGCGCTGCCAGCGTTCCCGACCCGTATCACTTGTCATGGCATCCAATAGTAGGACATCAAAGCATCAGCCGTCCGCCTTTACCTCCCGCCCCGGCATGGAGACATATCGGGTTTCGAGAGGGCCCTCTCACCCCGATATGTCTCCATGTCGGGGCGGAGAGGGCGGGGTGGGCGGGGCGGCGAGGTGCTCGCGGACACGGTCCACTTTGGCGCGCAGCTGGTTGGTGTAGCCGGGGCGGATGTCGGCCTTGAGGACCAGGCTGGTGCGGGTGGCACCGACGCTGGCGGCCTCCACCGCGCGGCGCACCACGTCCATCACCTCATCCCAGTCCCCTTCGATGAGGGTGAACATGGCGTTGAGCTCATAGGGCAGCCCGGAGTCTGCGACCACCCGAACCGCCTGCGCTACGGCGGCGCTGACGCTATCCGATTCTCCACCCGCAGGGGCAACACTGAATGCCACGATCATCACCCCAGCCTGCCTCATCCCGCTACGGTGCACTTATGCCATCGCATCACCCGCTGCCTTTCGATCCGATCCAGCGAGCCGCGCAGATTTGGCAGGACCGCATCGGACCTTCCGGGACGATGGCCGCAGTCACCAACATCATGCGCGTACAACAGATCCTGCAGTCAGCGGTGGATGCCGCGCTGCGCCCGCACGGCCTGACCTTCGCCCGCTATGAAGCGCTGGTCCTGCTGGTGTTTTCCCGGCAAGGGACGCTGCCGATGAAGGTGATGGGCCAGCGACTCCAGCTGCATCCAACGAGCGTGACCAACATCGTTGACCGGCTGCAGGCCGACCGTCTCGTCGAGCGCAGTGGCCACCCCACCGATCGGCGCACCACGCTGGTCACGATCACCGAAGCCGGCCGGCAGCGCCAAAAGGCCGCCACCGTGGCGCTGACCGACATCGACTTCGGCTTCGTCGGCCTGGACGACACCCAGACTACCCAGCTCACCGCGTTGCTCACCCAGGTACGCCGCGCCGCGGGCGACTTCACCGACTCGTGAGTGGCTTCGGTGGTGGGTAGCACCGAAGCCACGCACGAGTCGGTCGCCGAAGCGTTGACAGCCCGTGGCCTGGCCTCCGATGCTGGGGCGTGCCTGTTGATCCGATCGAAGCCGGCCAGGCTGCGCTTGCCTGCGGCGCGTGGGAACAGGCGCGAACCTTCTTCGAGGCGGCGATCTCACAAGCCGAGGACCCGGCGGCGCTGGAGGGTCTGAGCTGGTCCGCTTGGTGGTGCAACGACACCAAGCTGGTATTCAATGCCCGCGAACGCGCTTACCGGCTGTATCGCGCGCAGGGAGACCAGCGGGGTGCGGCGCGGATGGCGACCTGGCTGGGCACCGACTACGTGGACTTCTACGGTGAGCTTGCGGTGGGCTGGGGTTGGCTGGGACGGGCTCGCCGGCTACTCGACGGTCTGGAGCCGGGGTCCGAGCACGGTTGGCTGTTCGTGCACGAGGCCGAAAAACATCTGTTCGCGCACGAGACGGCGCGTGCCCGCGAACTGGGAGCCCGTGCCACCGAGTTGGGACGGCGCCTGGGACTCGTCGATCTCGAAATGATGGGCCTGGCCGCCGAGGGTCTCGCACTGGTGACGGAGGGGGAGATCACCGCAGGCATGTCACGCCTCGATGAGGCGACAGCCGCAGCCCTCGGCGAGGAGTTTCCCGAGATCTTGCCCATCGGATGGTGCTGGTGTTACATGATCCACGCCTGCGAGCTGGTGCGCGACTATGACCGTGCGGCCCAGTGGTGTCGCCGGCTCGAGGAGTGGTCCGCGCGGATGCGCGTCGAGTTCCTCAAC
>DASQVU010000108.1:0-2018 GCA_035640615.1 Pseudonocardiaceae bacterium | reverse complement strand
CCGGACCGCGGTCGGACGCGGGTCGTGCAGGTCATGACCCCCACCCCTGGCGAGGTCGCCCCGTCTGATTGACCCCGACCGACCGCCCTGTCGCAGCACTCCATGCCGCCGTGCGCGGCGAAGGATGACCGACAGCCCACGGGGCCTGTCCACCACCGGGAAACCGGACTGGAGCACGCACCCGACCCCCCAGGACAACCCCAGGAGCAACACCACCCCCAAATTTCTCCGCCATCAACAGCATGCGCCGCCCGGCGTCGGCGTCAAGGACCTCCGGCCGCTCCGCGGTCGGCCCACGGGCCGATCCCTGACCCCGACGCCTTGGCTCGGCGCGCCCAAAACCTGGGCAGAGAAACCGAAAAGAAAGATCAGCACCCCCAGAAGGAGCCCTTGACCGGCTCCACTCCTACAGGGATGACCTGCCCGTTTCTCGGTCTCGCCGGATGGATTAGCGTGGCAGGCTTCGAATCACGGTCCTGCGCCTCGCCTCGGTACCCGAAACCGCAACCGGCAGACGACCACCATCGTGAACCGCCGAGAGGACCTCAACGGTAGGGATGCACCACGTGAAAAGAATCCGATAGTCACGCAGTTCGTCACCCAAGACCATCGCTACTCGATCGCACACAGCATCTGACCAGGTGTTTTGCTGTCGGGGTGGCGGGATTTGAACCCACGGCCTCTTCGTCTCTTGTCATGATCGTTTCGTCCGGTGGGTTTCGCTCGCCTCTTCGTTGCCCTGGCCTGGGGGTTGGTGGCTTGTTCGGGATGTGCGGCCCTACCGGGTGCCGTGCCGAGCGGGGCGTGGCCTGATAGGAGCCTGCCTGGTTGCTCGATAGAGACGTGCCCGCCTCGCTCGGTCGTTTCCTGACACCGATGATCCGAGGGGGAGCTGTATGGTGATGATCGGGATCGATTCCCACCAGCGCACCCACACCGCGGTCGCCCTTGACGAGGTGGGACGCCGGCTGGCTGACAAGACGGTGCCGGCGACCAGTGACGGGCACTTGGCGCTGGTCAGCTGGGCCCAGCAGTGGCCCCAGGTGAGCTTTGCGGCCGAGGACTGCCGGAACATGACCCGTCGGCTCGAGCGCGATGTGCTCGCAGCCGGGCATCGACTGGTGCGGGTCCCGACCCGGCTGATGGCCCAGGCCCGCGCGCAGGGACGCCAGCCGGGCAAATCTGACCCGATCGACGCCGAAGCGATCGCGTTGGCGGCCCTGCGCCATCATCACCGGCTGCCGGTCGCCGAGCTGGACGGTCCCACCCGGCAAGTCAAGCTGCTGGTCGATCACCGCCGTGATCTGGTGGGTGAGCGCACCCGGGTGGTCAACCGGCTGCGCTGGCACCTGCACGAACTCGACCCCACGCTGCGGGTTCCCGCCCGCGGGCTGCGTAGCTACTGCGTCATCGACCGCCTCGGCGAGCAATTGGCCACGGTCACTGGCCTGATTGCCCGGCTGGCCCGGGAGCTGCTTGCTCGCTGCCGAGAGTTGACCATGCAGATCAACGCCCTGTGGCGCGAGCTTCGTGACTTGGTCAAAAGCCTCGCTCCTGCGGTGTTGGCCATCCCTGGCTGCGGGGTGCTGTCCGCGGCGATGATCCTGGGTGAGACCGCTGGAGTGCATCGGTTTCGCTCTCGCGACGCCTACGCCCGGTTCACCGGCACCGCCCCCATTCCGGCCTGGTCGGGCAACACCGCGGGCAAAGTCCGGCTCAACAGAGGCGGCAACCGCACCCTCAACAGCGCGCTGCACATGATCGCGATCACGCAATCCCGAGGTGTCGGACCAGGAGCGATCTACCTGGACAAACTCACCGCCAGCGGCAAAACCCGCACCGAAGCCATCCGACTGCTGCGCCGACGCCTCTCCGACGCCGTCTACACCGCCCTGCGCACCGACGAACGCAACCACAGCCCCAACACCTCCCTCACCAAACCAACACACCGGGCAGCCTGATGTTTCTGCTGGCTTGCCTCCGCCTGATGTGTCAGCGCGCCGGGATCAGGCGACGGG
>DASQVU010000107.1:0-5671 GCA_035640615.1 Pseudonocardiaceae bacterium | reverse complement strand
AAGTGGCCCAACGGGAACAACCACAATGCAGCTGTCACCGTGCCGACCGTGCCGATGATCGTGATGGTGTCGGGGCCGATCCCGGCCCGGACCAGCCGGATACCCATCGGCTCCACGATCCGGGAGACCGACGCGCGGGCGAAGATATTGAGCATCTCGACTACCGCTATCGAGCAACGGGGACGCTGCTACCGGCGACCACCGGACCGAACACCTTCAGCGGCACCACCTCTCGCACCCTCAGCCCGGCCAGCGCTGCCGCGCACACCGGCGCCGACCCGTTCAAGACAGTTCTTTCCATGCATTTACCAGCAGCGTATGAGTTTCAGCGAGCAGCTGGGGCAGCACCTTGGTTCCGCCCACAACCGGCATGAAGTTCGCGTCTCCGCCCCAGCGGGGAACCACGTGCTGGTGCAGATGTCCAGCGATGCCGGCGCCGGCGACAGAGCCCTGATTGATCCCGATATTGAAGCCATGCGGAGCAGCTGCGCGGCGGGCAGCGAGCATGGCTTGCTGCGTGAAGGTAGCCAGTTCGGTGGTCTCCTGGATGGTCAGGTCAGGGTAATCAGCGACATGCCGGTAGGGCACCACCATCAGGTGGCCGGGATTGTAAGGATAGAGGTTGAGCACCGCGTAGACCGTCGCGCCACGGGCGATCACCAGAGCTTCGGCGTCGTCCATGGTGACGATCCGGCAAAACGGGCACTGGCCGGCACCGGCCCGCGATCCGGCTTTGCCCTCCTGCTTGGTCGCCTCCTGCTTGATATACGCCATCCGGTGTGGGGTCCACAGCCGCTGCCACGCATCCGGCGCCCCGACGCCGTCCTGGCCCTCGACGGTCATCACGCCGCCTTCCCACCAGGATCGATTGCACCGAATACGTCGGCGGTTGTTAATGCCGCCTCCGCGGTACCCAATACGTCGGCGGGCATCACGCCGGCTCCGCGGTCACGACTCTCCTATCGGCAGCTCCGCAGCACTGGGCGAGCGGTTCTCCCGCCGTGCCACCCAACCGGTGATGGCGCTGACCGCATCTTCGACGGCGACCCCGTTAATCTGGCTGCCGTCCCGGAACCGGAAGGACACCGCGCCGGCCTCGACATCCTTACTCCCAGCGAGCAGCAGGAACGGCACCTTCTGCGTGGTGTGGGTTCGGATCTTCTTCTGCATCCGTTCGTCCGAGGCATCGACTTCAACGCGGATTCCCCGCGCCCGCAGCTCCTTGGCGACCTGCTGCAAGTGCTCGACGTGCTCGTCGGCGATCGGGATGCCGACCACCTGTACGGGCGCCAGCCAGGCCGGGAACGCGCCCGCGTAGTGCTCGGTAAGTATTCCGAAAAATCGTTCGATCGATCCGAACAGTGCCCGGTGGATCATGTACGGACGCTGCCGTGACCCGTCTTGCGCGGTGTATTCCAGCTCGAACAGCTCCGGCTCCTGGAGGTCGACCTGGATCGTGGACAGCTGCCAGGTGCGCCCCAGCGCATCCTTGACCTGCACGGAAATCTTGGGCGCGTAAAAGGCCGCACCACCAGGGTCAAGCACCAGCGCCAGCCCGCTAGCTTCGGCCGCCTGGCGCAGCGCGTCGGTCGCCTCCTGCCACTGCTCGTCGCTGCCGACATACTTTTCGTCGTCACGGGTGGACAGCTCCAGGTAAAAGTCGTCCAGCCCGAAGTCGCGCAGCAGGTCGAGCACGAAAGCCAGCAGCGAGCGGATCTCCCCCTGCAGCTGCTCAGGAGTGCAATAGATGTGCGCATCATCTTGCGTCATCCCGCGCACCCGGGTCAGGCCGTGGACCACGCCCGACTTTTCATACCGGTATACCGACCCGAATTCGAACAGCCGCAAGGGCAGTTCTCGATAGGACCGTCCCCGCGAGCGGTATATCAGGTTGTGGAACGGGCAGTTCATCGGTTTGAGGTAGTAGTCCTGCCCAGGCTTCTTGATGTCGCCCTGTGCAGTGACCTCGGCATCGAGATGCATCGGGGGGAACATGCTGTCGGCATACCAGTCCAGATGCCCGGATGTCTTGAAGAGCTGGGCCTTGGTGATATGTGGTGAATTGACGAACTCATAGCCCGCTTCCTCGTGCCGGCGCCGGGAGTAGTCCTCCATGACCCGCCGTATGGTGCCGCCGCGCGGGTGGAATACCGGCAGCCCAGAACCGATCTCGTCGGGGAAGCTGAACAGATCGAGCTCGACGCCGAGCCGGCGATGGTCGCGCCGCTGTGCCTCGGCGAGAAACTCCAGATGCCGCTCGAGCGCCTCGGTTGATTCCCAGGCTGTGCCATAGATCCGCTGCAGCTGCGGGTTTCGCTCGCTACCCCGCCAGTACGCAGCCGCGGTCCGCATCAGCCGGAACGCCGGGATGTGCCGGGTCGTCGGCACGTGCGGGCCTCGGCACAAATCGCTCCACACCACCTCACCGGTGTGCGGGTGCACGTTGTCGTAGATCGTCAGCTCCCCCGCCCCGACCTCCATGACCTCTGCGGGATCGATGCCGGCATTCGAGCCGGTCCCTTTGAGATCGATCAATTCCAGCTTGTACGGCTCGTCTGCCAGCTCGTGTTTGGCCTCACTCACCGAGCCGAATGCGCGCCGCGAGAATCGCTGACCGGACTTGATGATCTTGCGCATAGTCTTCTCGAGGTCCGCCAGGTCCTCGGGGGTGAACGGCCGCTCGACGTCGAAGTCGTAGTAGAAACCGTCGGTCACCGGCGGCCCGATGCCCAGCTTCGCGCCGGGAAAGTGCTGCTGGACAGCTTGGGCGAGCACGTGCGCACACGAGTGCCGGATGACGCTGCGCCCGTCAGGGCTGCTGGCTGCGACGGCTTCAACCTCGGTATCGCTGTCCGGGACCCAGCTGAGGTCACGCAGCAGACCGTGCGCATCCCGCGCTACCACGGTGGCGTCAGGTCCGCTGGTTGGTGCGCCCGCGTCGCGCAGGGCCGCTCCGGCGGTCGTCCCAGCCGGCACCGTCACGCGCACGGCGGGCTGGACGGGTGAGGACGGCGCGATCACGAGAGCTCCTTGGCGAACAGCGATGGCGATTGACGTTGTCGGCGCTGTCGATGCTATCCGGGCAGCAGACCCGGCAGGTGATTACCCCCACGGCAAGCAGTGGCGGAGGAACTCGACCGCACGATTTAGCTTGCCGGTTTAAAGGGGTTTGGCGGGCACATACAAGTGGGTATGCCGTCCACAGACGAGCGGTGGTGGTGACACCGCCTACCCGCTGCTAGCGCGATGCTCGCAGCAAGTTCGAAAGTCGGAGGATATGCTGCTCATCCAAGGCGCCAACCGCCAAGTGGCTACCTCGGCAAAGTCCGCTGCGCCGAGACTAGCGCAGGCAAAGATCCGTTCTGATCAGCTCAACACCAGCGAACGTGATGTCATCGCCGATCTGTTCGCGGTGCTGGAAACGCTGGTCGTACGCAATGAACTTCCCGCCGAGGCGCAGGGAATTTACGACCAGGCGGTGCTCATGCTGGCACGCCGCTGGGACTGACCGAACAACCGCGGTTCAGACGTCAGCCGATCGGCAGTAGTGAACTCAGCATTGCCATCGCCGGCTGGGCAGCTGGTTGTAGGAGCGGTTGCTTGGTAACTGGTTCGAGCACTGGTTGGATAGCCGGTTGAATGGTGTTGCCGAGGGGCGCCACGACTTTATTGACAGTGTTCGCGGCGGCAAGCGGCTCAGCCTTTGTCCGCTCATCGACCTGCCGGTTACCTGGTGTGGCAAATTGGTTGTCCGCGCCTCGCGTACTGGGATTCGCCGGCGCCAATACGCCACCCACCGGAGCGACCCGGCCTACTTCCTTTGTTGCCGGATCCAGTACTGGACTGATCGGTGCGTCCGAGGCCGCGGGAGCACGATCACGCGCTGCCGGAGATGAATTCGACGGTCGCGGAGCAATAGCCGGATGCTGGGACATTTCAGTGGGCATATCCACCGAGACCGGCGTGTTCCGGCGAACCCGTTCGGGCCGGGGTGCAACAACCGGACGCGGCTCGGTGACCGCTTGCGCGCTGACCGGATCCGGAGCTGCGGGCGCCGAGTCAGCGGGCGCGTCTGCGCCGACCTCCACCGGGGCCCCCACGGCGCCACCGGATGTGTCCGGAGTGGGATTGAGCAGAGGGGCGCTGTCGCTGGTGAATGAACCATCGCCGACGTGCGTCGCGCCGACCAACACCGAGCCGCAGGCTAGTAGGGTCCCCGCGGCTATACCGCAGGCGCGGCCCAGGAGGATCGCTCTGCCACCAACCGGCCGATCTCCCGGTGCGCTGCCGACCACGGAGACCGACGTCCTGGTGTCCGTCCTGGCGTCGGGGGCAACGCCGCGCGTCCGGGTGCCGCCGACCCAGGCGATCAGAGCAGTGGCAGAGGGGCCGGAGCCCGACTTCCTACGACGCCGCGCGGTCATCGTGCGTCACCACAGATCTCCTCAGGGTAGTGGGCTCGGGGAAGAATACAGGTTTTCCGGGGTATGCCCAGACCTGTCACTCTCCCGGCGCAGCACGCCGGAAAGTTCGCCCGGGAGCCCAGCTGTACCGAGGGCTTGCAGCTGTCAGCGCAGCAGGTGCGCAGCCGATTACGTTCGCCGTCTTGCTTCTGCAAGCTTGCTAAGCCTACCCTTACTCCACTTTAGGGTTGGTTTTATTTGGAGCTCCTCATGCATCTGCGCGCGCATGTCAGGCTGATCCCTCGAGACCTGGCCTGCCTCGCCACCTGCCTCACGGTGGCCGCATGCGGCGCGGCTGTCGGCCCCTCCGGCTCAGCCCCGGCGCCGTCGCCGGACAACCACTACCGCCAGGTCAATTTGGCGGCCAACTCGGAGGCGTACCAGGCGCGGTTCACCATCCCTGACATGGTCAACGCATGGGGTATCGCGATCCGTCCCGAAGGTGCCGGGGGACATTTCTGGGTGGCCGCCGGTAACGCGTCTTATGAATTCGTCGGCGACGCCACCGCGTCCGGCGATCAGAAGATGCGCGAGCTGCACCAGGATCCGCTGAAGGTGGTAACCATCCCCGGCACCGATACCAGCACTGAGGAAACCTCCATAGGTAAGGCCACCGGGGTTGTCTTCAATGGTGCCGATATCAACTCGGACAAGTTCGTCGTGACCAACCAGCCGGCGCAGGTCGACGGCCGCACGGTCATGGTTGGCGGCTCGGCGCGGTTCATCTTCGCCACCGATCCGGACGTATCGCGGCGTGGGGCGAGCGGGGCCCGGACGGGAAGGTGGTCCGGGTGGACGGGCCCAGCCAGGAAATGTTCAACGGGGACCCGCACGGAATGAAGTTCTTCGGGGTCGCGCTCAAGCCAGGTAGCTTCGACAGCCTTTGGGCCGCCGATTTTGGTGCCGACCCGCAAATCCGCCAGTTCGACAAGAACTGATCCCGACGCAGAGTGATCTGCACCGATAGCCGGCCGTTGGGCTCCTGAAGTGCAGAACTACATCTCAGTACTTCTCAAGACTTCTCACGTCTGCCCAACGTTTAACGGCCTGGAGACGGCCTGAGGACAGATCCTGGTTGGTCCAGGTGACCCTGCGATTAACAGATGCAGGCAAGTCCCTGATCGGATCGCGCGACGTGGGCTAGCGATGTTCGCGAAGGGGTGTCCGAGTGTGGCGCGGTGCTGGTCGTTGCGGTCACAACTGCGGTC
>DASQVU010000106.1:0-5048 GCA_035640615.1 Pseudonocardiaceae bacterium | reverse complement strand
GACCCCGGCCCGTTCCGCTTCGTACCGGCACGCACCGCGCTACTGGTCATCGATATGCAGCGTGACTTCGTCGAAACAGGCGGCTTCGGGGAGACGCTCGGCAACGACGTGAGCCTGCTGCGCGCGGTGATCCCCCCACTGCAGCAGGTCCTGGCGGCCACCCGGAACGCCGGGATGGCCGTCATCCACACCCGGGAGGGCCACCGGCCAGACCTGACCGACTGCCCGCCGGCCAAGCTCAACCGCGGTAATCCAACGCTGGGCCCCAAGGGCCGGATCCTGGTCCGCGGCGAATACGGCCATGACATCATCGACGAACTCGCCCCGCGCGCCGGCGAAGTCGTGATCGACAAGCCGGGCAAGGGTTCGTTCTACGCCACCGGCCTGCACGAGCTGCTGGCAGTTGCGCGGGTCAGCAGCCTGGTCGTCACCGGCGTCACTACCGAGGTGTGCGTGCACACCACGGTCCGGGAAGCCAATGACCGCGGCTACGAGTGCCTCGTGCTATCCGACTGCGTCGGCTCTTACTTTCCGGCATTCCAGCAGGCCGGGCTGGCGATGATCGCCGCTCAGGGCGGCATCTTCGGCTGGGTCGCTCCTTCGGCGGCCTACCTCGAGGCGCTGACGAACGGAGTTGATCAGCAATGAGCGTGCAAGCCAGCAGGCGGCTGCCCTGGTGGGTCAGCGGCGACCTCAACGCGGCCTTCGGTCTCGGGTTCAACGTGCTGGTCAACGTGCTGGTGCTGACCTCGCTGTGTGTCGGGGTCGTACAGATACCCCAGGGTGAGGTATTCGGCGTCATCCTGCCCGCGCTGGGGATCCAACTGCTGATCGGCAACGGGTACTACACCAATCTGGCGCGGCGGCTCGCCCGCCGGGAAAAACGCGGCGACGTATGCGCGATGCCCTACGGCCCCAGCGTGCCGCACATGTTCATCGTCACCTTCGTCATCATGTTGCCGATCTTCCTGACCACCCGGGACCCGATTCGGGCCTGGGAGGCCGGGCTGGCCTGGGCTTTCATCATTGGGATGATCGTGCTGATCGGCGCGTTCGTGGGTCCCTACATCCGCCGGTTCACCCCGCGGGCAGCGCTGCTGGGCACCCTGGCCGGGATCTCTATCGCGTTTATCTCGATACGCCCGGCCGCGCAGATGTGGCAAGCCCTGTGGATCGCCCTGCCGGTGTTCGTGATCATCGTGATCGGCTTCTTCTCCGGCCGCAAGCTGCCCGGCAATATCCCGATCGGGTTGGCCGCGCTGCTGGTGGGCATCGCGATCGGCTGGATCGGCGGGTACATGTCCGTGCCGGACGTCATCACGGCGGCCGAGGACGTCGCCGTCGGCTTCCCGACCTTCAACTTCACCAGGTTGGGCCATGGCCTGTCGGCGGTGGCGCCGCTGTTGGCCACCGCGATCCCGCTGGGGATCTACAACTTCTGCGAGGGCATGACCAACGTCGAAAGCGCCGCGGTCGCCGGGGACAGCTACAACCTGCGCAGCGTGCTGCTGGCCGATGGCACCGGCGCGGTGGTCGGCGCGGCGCTGGGCAGCCCGTTCGCGCCCGCGGTCTACATCGGTCACCCGGGATGGAAGGAAGCCGGTGGCCGCACCTCCTACTCGCTGGCCTCCGGGCTAGTGATCGCGCTGATGTGCTTCCTTGGGCTGCTCGGCCTGCTCAGTGCGCTGATTCCGCTGCCGGCTATCGTGCCGATCCTGCTCTACATCGGGCTGCTGATCGGCGCCCAGGCCTTCGTCTCGGTGCCCAAAGCGCACGCGGTGGCCGTCGTGCTGGCGATCATTCCCAATGTCGCGTCGTGGGCCAGCGGGCAGATCGACAACGTGCTCAACGCGGCCGGCACCAGCGCGGCCAAGGTCGGTACCGACGTGCTGGCCAAGGCGGGGGTCGTCTACGACGGGCTGAAGACACTCGGCGGCGGAGCGATCCTGGCCGGCATGTTGCTCGGCGCGATCGCCGCGTTCGTGATCGACAAGCGCTACTACTGGGCGGCCGAGTACTGCGTGGCCGGGGCAGTGCTGTCGTTCATCGGCTTGATCCACGGCGAGCAGGTCGCCTGGGCAGCCAGCCCCGGTATCGCCCTGGGCTACCTGCTCGCGGGGTTGGTCTGCGTGGCTTTCTCCCTCGGCAGCAGCCCCGCACCGGCGGAGCTGCCCGACGATCATTCCGCAGCACGCACCACGGTCCCGCAGCGCACAGAATCCGCAGAAGTCGCCGCCGAGCCAGCCCGCTGACGGTGTGTCGCGCTTCGATGCGCCGTGTGTCGCGGCCCCATGCACCGTGTGTCGCGGCACCATGCACGGTGTGTCGCGGCCCCATGCCGCCGTGCACCAACCGTGCCCGACCCTGCCCGCACCCAACTCCTCGCGCTCCTCGCCGGCACGAATGCACCGGGGTGCCCGTCAGTGTCTACCGGCTGCCGATCCGGCCGGTGCACTAACAGGCCGATTCAGCGCCGAGCTGACAGCATGGCGAGATGGACACCGCACTGGAACAGCTTGCGGCAGCGCATGGCGTCGCCACCTGGTATCGGGATGCGAAGCGCCGGCGGGTGGACGTCGACCCCGACGTGGTGCGCCGGGTCCTGGGGCTGCTGGGGGTCAGTGCAGACAACCCGGCGCAAGTTCGCGACGAGCTGGCCGCGGCCCGCGCCCCGAAGACGCCGGGCACCCTGGTGCTGCGCCAGGGCCAGCGCGGCGATCTTCCTGAGCCAGGCGTGCTCACCGCTGAAGACGGCACCGAGCGAGCCGTCACCGAGGCGATCCCCCCCGACCTGGCTCCCGGCTGGTACTCGTTGACCAGCGGCGATCAGCACAGCACCGTCCTGGTAGCTCCACCAGCGTTGCCTGAACCGCCACGCACGTGGGGGTGGATGCTGCAGCTCTACGCGCTGCACTCGAAGGACTCCTGGGGCCTGGGGGACCTCGGCGACCTGCGCGAGTTCCTCACCTGGACCGCCACCACGCACGGGGCCGGCGCGGTGCTGGTCAACCCGCTGCACGCGGTCACCCCAATTCACCCGGTACAGGCCTCGCCGTACAGCCCCTCCAGCCGCCGCTTCATCAACCCGCTGTACCTGCGGATCACTGACATCCCGGCGTACCGCCGCGGCGACCCGACCTTGCGGGCCGCGGTGGATGCGTTGCGCGTCGAACCGGTCAGTGAGCGGATCGACTACGACGCCGTGTGGCAAGCCAAGCAGGCAGCGCTGGAACTGCTCTGGCAAGCCGAAGGCGCGCCGCGCCCGGCGATGTCCGAGGGATTGCGCGACTTCGCGACGTTCTGCGCGCTCGCGCAGCGCCATGGCCCGCGCTGGTCACGCTGGTCCGCCGAGCTGCGCCATCCCGCAACAGCCAGCGCCGGCGAGCAGGAAGTGGCGTTTCACGCCTGGGTACAGCAGCAGTGCGCCGCGCAGCTGGCCGCCACCCGGCACGCCGCACGCAGGATGGCGATCGGGGTGGTGCACGACCTGGCCGTCGGCGTTGACCCGGAAGGTGCTGACGCCTGGGCGCTGCAGGACGTGCTGGCCACCGGCGTCACCGTCGGCGCACCACCGGACACGTTCAACCAGAAAGGGCAGGACTGGGGCCTGCCGCCGTGGCGGCCGGATCGGCTGGCCGCCACCGGGTACGCCGCCTACCGGGACATGCTGCGGGCAGTGCTGGCGCATTCCGACGGGCTGCGTATCGACCACGTGGCCGGTCTGTGGCGGCTGTGGTGGGTCCCGCCAGGGGCGTCGCCGGACCAGGGCACCTACGTCCACTACGACGCCAGCGCGATGGTTGCAGCGCTGACGTTGGAGGCGCACCGGGCCAGCGCGATAGTGATCGGCGAGGACCTGGGCACGGTGGAACCCGAGGTCACCAAGACGCTCGCGGCGCAGCGGATGCTGGGCTCTGCGGTGCTGTGGTTCGCTCGCGACGAGGACGCGCCTGGCACGCCGCTGCTGGCTGCGCAGCGCTGGCCGGCCCGGGCCGCGGCCAGCATCTCGACCCACGACCTGCCCACCGCGCTCGGCTTCCTGCGTGGCGAGCACGTGCGCGCCCGGGCCGAACTGGGCTTACTCAACGATGAAGCCGCGGAATGGAAGCAAGCGCGAGCAGAACGGGCGGAACTGGTGGCGCTGCTGCGCGCCGAGGGGCTGCTCAGCGGTGACAGCGCCGAGCCGAGCGAGGAGCAGATCGTGGTGGCGATGCACGCGCTGCTGGCTCGCACGCCGTGCCGGCTGCTGCTGGCCTCGCCCTACGACGTGGTGGGTGAGCTCCGCCAGCCCAACCTGCCCGGCACCGTTGAGCAGTATCCGAACTGGCGGTTGCCGCTGCCGGTGACCCTGGAACAGCTGCAGCGCGATCCTCGGGTCAACCGGGTGCTCAAAGCGCTGCGCCCAGCTGGCGACACGATCCGGAGCAGCATGGAACCATAGGTAATCAAGGGGCGCAGCTTTTCGCTTCGCCAGGAGGTGCCATGAGCGACGACTCTCTTGAGGAGATCCGGCAAGCGCCGGAGGGTTGGGCACTCGAGCAGGAGATGGAAGTGGCGGCGGAGGTCTACGGACCCGAGCCCAAAGGGATTCGCACGGATTGGTCCGAATTGAGCGACGAGGAGCTGGTCGATCGGTACAAACGGCTGCTCGGTTTCGACGTGAGATGGGAAACCTGACCTACTGCGGCGGGCGCGGTCCTGGCTGGCAGCGCGGGCAGTAATAGGTGTGCCTGGCGTATACCCCCTTCCCTTGCACCGCCCGGATCACTCGTTGCCCACAGCGACGGCACGGCTGCCCACCGCGCTTATACACCCAGTGCTGTCGCCCCGGAGTCAAATCTCCGGTGGTGGACTGCTCGGGCCGCTCCGCATTAGCCAGCAGCAGCCGGCGCCCCAGAGCCACCACCGCATCCGGATCGACGACTCGGACTGGAGCCCACGGAGAAACGCGCAGCAGGAAGCACATCTCCGTCTTATATAGGTTTCCAATACCCGCCATGATCCGCTGCTCGAGCAGGGCCAGGCCCACCTCCAAATCAAGGTAGGCA
>DASQVU010000105.1:0-2566 GCA_035640615.1 Pseudonocardiaceae bacterium | reverse complement strand
CGCAGAGCTGGCGCGCTCGGCGTCGCGTCGCGCCGCGGTTAACCGGGTACTCAACGCGCTACCCGTGGTCGACACCGACCGGCTGATCGCCACTCGAGCCGGGCATCTGCTGGCCAGCAATCGACTTGCTTCCTGCCACGCGGTGGACGCGTTCGTCGCTGCGACAGCACTAGGTGCTAGCCCGGCGGTCATCCTCACCGGCGATCCCGATGACCTACGCCGACTGGTCGGCGCCGACCCAGGAATCCACATCCGACCACTCCCATAGAGCACCGTCTTCCGTTCTGGATGCAGAACGCAGGCGGGTGGGTCGGGGGGCTAGGGTCACCGGCCCATGGGACGTGTGACGCGAACACGGATACGCCGAGCGGTGGCGCTGCTGGCTGCGCTCACCGTCGTGCTGGCCGGCTGCGGGGGGAACCGGGGGACGGGCGCAGCTGCGCAGCGCCAGACCGGCACGGCTCTGGCGACCTGCGACGCAAACCCGAACACCTGCAACTCCGCCGAGCCGGGCAAGCTTCGCCAAGGTGGCGAGCTGTCCTACGCCATCGACAAGAACATCTCGAATTGGAACGTGCTGTCCACCGACGGCAACGTGCTCCAGGCCGGATGGGTGTTGTCCGGGCTGCTGCCTCGCACCTTTATCACCACCCCCGACCTGACCGTGACGATGAACAACGACCTGCTCGCCTCGGCGAAGGTGACGCAGACTTTCCCGCAAACGATCGTCTATAAAATCAACCCGAATGCGGTGTGGTCGGATGGGATGCCGATCACTGCAGAGGACTTCAGCTACAACTGGAAAGTGCAGAACGGGCGGGACTGCCCGAACTGCGCGGCCGCCAGCGCCGCGGGATACGATCACATTAAATCAGTTACCGGCGCCGACAACGGTAAGACCGTCACGGTGACGTTCAGCCAGCCCTTGACTGACTGGAAACAGCTGTGGAGCAGTGGTTCACCGCTGTACCCCGCGCATCTCGCAGCACAGCATGGCGATATCAAGACCCCGCAGGGTCTGGCTGCGTCATTCGCCTGGTTCGGAACGAATGTGCCGACCTACTCTGGTGGACCATTCCAGATCGAGAATGTCAGCAACAACGAATCGATCACCCTCGTGCCTAATCCCAAGTGGTACGGGGCGCCTCCGAAGCTCGACCGGATCGTCTACCGGATCATTCCTGATGCCAATCAGCAGCCAACGGCACTGCAGCAGCGTCAGGTCCAGGTCATCTACCCGCAACCGCAGGTCGACCAGGTCCAGCAGGTGCGCCGGATCACTGGCGTCTCCTCCTTCGTCGGCTCCGGGCTGAGCTGGGAGCACTTCGACTTCAACATGACCAACCCCTACCTCGCCGACCCCGCACTGCGCACCGCGATATTCACCGCAGTCGACCGGCAGGCCATTATCGACAAGACCGTGGGCCAGTTCGGCAAGAAAATCAAACCGCTGAATAATCACAACTTCGTCCCGCAGGAAAGCGGTTACGAGGACGTGATCAGCGAGACCGGTCAGGGCTCCGGCAATCTCACCCGGGCCGAGCAGATCCTCAGCGCGGCGGGTTACCGGATCGCTGATGGGCAGCTACGAACACCCTATGGGTTGACGGTGCCCCCGCTTCGCCTGCGCTACACCGTGAAAAACCAGGTGCGCCAGATCGAGTGCGAACTATTTGCGCAGATGGTCAAACCACTGGGCATCACCGTGACGGTCACGCCCACCGACGACCTCAGTGCCACGACTGCTCGTGGGGACTTTGACATCGTCGTGTTCTCCTGGGTCGCCACGCCGTTCCCTTACAGCGGCGCAGTGCAGCTCTGGACCACCGGGCAGGGCGGCAACCTCGGCCGCTACAGCAACCCCGATGTCGACCGCCTCGTCGCGGCCGCGGCAAGCTCCATGGACGAGGCGCTGGCAAAAGAGACCCTCAATCAAGCGGACCGGCGGCTGACCAAGGACGCGTACGTATTGCCGCTATATCAGAGACCGACGTTCATCGCGCTCTACAACGACATCGCCAACATCCGCAACAATTCCTCGGTGGACGGCCCGCAGTACAACATCACCCAGTGGGGCCTGCGCGCCGCGGGTTAAGGTGGGGTCCGGTTCCGCCTTCAGCGGGCCAGCGGGGTTACGGGCGATGTGCCACCGCGCCCAGCCCGCTCGATGCGGGGGTTGGTGGGGGTGATGACCGGGCGGCGGGTAGTCGTGGTGCACGCGCACCCGGACGATGAGACATTGTGGACCGGGGGGATGATCGCGCGGTATGCCGCCTCCGGCGTCGAGGTTGCGCTGGTCACCTGCACGCTCGGGGAGCAGGGCGAGGTGCTCATCGACGAGCTGTGGGGCCTGGCCGCCGATCGTGCCGACCAGCTCGGCGGCTACCGGCTGGCGGAGCTCAGGGCAGCCTGCGCCGTGCTCGGGGTGACCGATCAGCGATTCCTCGGCGGGATCGGCCGGTGGCGTGACTCCGGCATGGTCGCCCAACCCGGGGCGAGGGCGAGCGTGCCGGCGCAGCTGCACGCGCGGGCCTTCGCCGCTGGTGTGCTCGAGGAACAGGTCGGC
>DASQVU010000104.1:0-7255 GCA_035640615.1 Pseudonocardiaceae bacterium | reverse complement strand
CGAACAGGCGCACCTGGTGCGGGTCGTCCGCGGCGTCCAATATCGCTTCGGCCAACAGTGCCACCGCCCCGACCGGGGTCTTCAACTCGTGGCTGACTTCAGCCAGAAAGTCGTGCCGAATCTGCTCTCTTCGCACGACGTCTGCTGCCTCGGGCCCGGGCTGGTCTTGGTCTACCCAGTGAAGCGGCTCCCTGCCGGCGGCGGGATCGGGGGTTTGCACCTGGTCCAGGTGGTCAAGCGGGACGCTATCGTCGTGCTCGACGAGTTCGGCAGCGGTCGTGGCGGTCGAGGTCGGCGATAGTTCTGCGGGTTCGCTGCGCCGACCGAGCAAGGCTCTCGTTCCGAGCCCGATGACGATCATCACGTCGACTGCGGTGAGCGCAAGGACGAATGCCATGCGCCTGATAGTAGGCACTCGATCGGGTGTAACCCCTCGTTTCTTCGAACCGGAAGCCACAAAGCACCGTTCTATCCGGGTATTTCGTCCCTCGTTCACCGCGGGTTCACCCAGTCGGCCCGGCGAGCCGCCGCTCGGCCGACTACTCGTCGTTCATGATGCAACGGATAGGGCGCCGCGTCAGGAATTCACCAAGCACTGTCACCCGCGAGCCGCAATTGGGCATGTGCACAGCCTGGTGACAGGGCGCCCACCAAAGACGGCCCTGATTCCAGCCTAGTTTAGGGTGCAGCGCACAGGGCACCGCCCAGGTTGGGCGGCACCCTGCGTGAGTGCGGATCAGCCTCCCTGGTCCCCCGTCGGCATTTGACCACCACCAGAAATGCCGGCATCTTTCTGATCCGATTGATGCGCTGCGCTTCCCTCCGGATCCCGTGCCTGGTCTCCGGCCCCGGTATCCTGTGGAGGATTGTCAGCTGTCGCTGGATCAGGTGTTGTATTTCCGCTGCCCGTTGTGTCCGACATCGCGCTCCTTCCCAGTCTGGCGCCACGTTGCGCCAGATAAGAAAAGATATACCTGTTCCGATCGAGCGTAAACTCGCCAGTCCAGTGAATATAGTTGATCTTCGCTGCCTCGAAAGCAAGGTCGTCCCCGACGCGGCTGCTCAAGGCCCGAACGCAACAGCACTATAACGTGGCAAAACGCTGCAAATACATCGAGTGTGAGGCGGTCGGCGCAGCGCAATTCCATGACAGTAGTTCACGATGTAGTGACCTCGTCGGTGGCTACCGTGCAGCGGCGATCACGGGCGATGGCCGCAGAGCGGGCGCCGCCGGGCGGAGCAAAGTGTCACCAGATCACTCAGGACCTCGCCACAGTCAGCGCAGGTTCTCATGGCCGGATTCTAGTGAAACCGCCGAGCGAAGATTGTGACGGATATCGTCGACGATAAGGCTAATTCTTTCGGCAATGAGCGTCAGGTCGGGCGTGGAGGTGATTCGGACGACATATCGGTCGGTCACTGGATCAAGCTCGGCACCAACCCTAGCTGGTTCTCCTCCTGAGCTCTTGCCGTGTCGATGAACAGACGGAGCGTTGCTTAGCTGCTTCTCGGCTGGCGCATGTGCTGGAATACGATTTCCCGCGCGTTGATCGGGTAGCGACGCCCACCAACCGATCTAGTGGTTACTCCTCTGGGTAACTAGTGGGTCAGCAAAAAGCAGTGAGGCTGCATGAGACCGCGCTGCCAACAAACGCTCGCTGACTTCCGCAAGGTCTGCGGACTTCCCGGATCAGTCGCCCGGTGCACCGTAGGGGTCGCTGCGGCGCTCATCCTCGCCGATCAACGTTCGCCGCCGCTGCGGATCGGCAGCACGACGCACAAAGCGAGGGATCAGGGTCACGATCGTTTCCAGGCAACCAGCGACACAACGGTCAGTCGCTACGTGGCTTCTCGGTCCAGGTGGACACCGTTGGGTTGGCCGCAGCGCGACCACGCAACTGCACCGACAACCGACTCAACAACCACAACTATGCCGCCGCAGGCGACGCTCGATCAGGCTGACTCGAGCTCGGCATTGACGGTGATTTCGGCTCCGGCGAACAAGCGCGATACGGGGCACAGCTTGGCGGCCTCATCGACCGCCGATTGGAAGCTAGTGGCGTCCATCCCTGGTACGCGGCCGCGTATATGCAACACCGAAGACACAATAGTGGGAACGCCGTCGACATCGTCGAGGGTCACGGTGGCAGCAATGTTCAACTGCTGCGGGACGGTTTTGTGCTCCCCTAGCCGCAGTGCCAGCGCCATCGCGAAACACGCAGAGTGAGCCGCAGCGGCCAGTTCTTCCGGGCTGGTCTTCCCATCTGGACGCTCAGTGCGCGAAGCCCAGGTCACCGGCAGCCCGTCCAATGCCCCACTGGTGCCTCGTATGGTCCCGTGACCGCTGCCCAGCGCGCCTTCCCAAGTGGCCTGCGCCGTGCGCTCCGCAATCGCCATGCTTCCTCCCGACCGTGTCGACTTTGTTTACTCATCATCTTCGTCAGTAAACCGCCGTGTCGCATGACCTATCGAGCGGCGTTGCTCGCCACGGTGGAGACCGTGGGGGTGTCCAACGCCGGCCTGCGCCGATGGCCTGGGGAATCATTGTGTTCGACCGCTGGGCGTCTGCTCCACCTGATCTTCTTTCACACTGGAACCTGGCTGTTGTTGCTCGGTCGCTTGTCGGCGGGCACTGTAGCCCGCGGGGCCGGATAGCACGCCGATGAGCCCTAGTCAGAGAAGACGTGAATGCTCAACGAGGACAAGCTCCCGAGCAAGGGCTCCACCCGCCAGGCCGACAAGGCCATCATGGCCATGAGGGACGACATGAGCGACGAGAGCACCTTGGCGACGCGTGTGACCGAACCGCGGGACCCGGTCGCGGACCTGCGGCGGATCGCCTTCTTGCTGGAACGTGCCCATGAAGCGACCTATCGGGTGCGGGCGTTTCGTACCGCCGCGTCGGTACTCGCCGGTCGTGACGACCTCGCGCAGCGGGCCACGGCGGGCACGCTGACCGCGCTGAGCGGTGTCGGTGAGGTCATTGCCCGCTGCGTCACTGAGTCCCTTGCCGGGGAGCAGCCGGCCTACTTGCGGCGACTGGAGGCCGCCGAGCCATCCCCGATGACGCCGGAGGTGGCGACGCAGGCCGGGGCGGCGCTGCGGGCGGCGTTGCGCGGCGACTGCCACAGCCACTCCGATTGGTCCGACGGCGGCTCCCCGATCGAGGAGATGGCTGCGGTCGCCCGCGAGCTCGGACATGACTACCTGGCGCTGACCGACCATTCCCCGCGGCTGACCGTCGCGCGTGGCCTGTCCGCCGAGCGGCTACGCCAGCAACTGGACGTGGTCGCCGAACTCAACGCCGATCTCGCGCCGTTTCGCATCCTCACCGGGATCGAAGTGGACATCCTCGACGACGGCACGCTCGACCAGTCCGATGAGCTGCTGGCCGCACTCGACATCGTCGTCGCCTCGGTGCACTCCCAGCTGCGGATGCCCGCCGAACAGATGACCAGACGGATGCTCGCCGCGGTGACCAACCCACATGTCGACGTGCTGGGCCACTGCACCGGTCGGCTGATCACCGGGACCCGCCGGCGCCCGGAGTCACAGTTCGACGCGGAGGCGGTCTTCACCGCCTGCGCCCGCCACGGCGTCGCGGTGGAGATCAATTCCCGTCCCGAGCGGCTCGACCCGCCCAAGCGGCTGCTGCGCCGTGCCGTCGAGGCGGGGTGCCTGCTGTCCATCGACTCCGATGCGCACGCCCCCGGACAACTGGACTGGCAGAGTTACGGATGTGAGCGCGCCGCCGCCTGCGGTGTCCCCGTCGCACGGGTGGTGAACACCTGGCCAGTCGATGAGCTGCTGAACTGGACCGCCCGTCACGCGGTCAGGCAGTAGAAGGTACGGCGCCACGCCAGGCGGCAGGTCGACAATCGCAGAACGGGTTGTCGCCGCCCGAAATCCTTGGAGGTCGTTGCAGCCCGCAATGGAGTCTGTTGCTTTGATTGATGAGGGGCGGCCGCGGTAGAGCAAATGCAGCCGCGCCGGGCGTCTTCGGGAGTCGCCGTGCCGCCGCCATTGATCGGCAATGCAGGCACGCGGTAGTGCCAGGTGTTCGCCTCGAAGAAGAGTGACTCGGCGACCAGCCGCACCACCGCAGAGGGTCAGCCGGTGTCGCGCCGCAGCCGCAAGGTCAGGATCTGGAAGGGCCGCAAGGTCACCGCAATCGTGCCGTCCGGCCCGAGGAGCGGCGCAGCCTCGGGGAGTGGGTGTTCCAGCAGGTCGACGACCTCTACCCCGGCGACGACGAACCCGGGCCGCAGCACGGCGCTGGCCCGACCGCCGAGGGCCTCGTAAAGCCGCACGACCACCGCCCCACTCCGGTCCTCGGACAGCTTGATCGACTCCACCGTCACCCCGCCGCCGTCGATCGCCAGCAGCGGCACCGGCAAGGCCTCCGCGCCACCGCGAACCACGCGCAACGGAAGGCTCAGCGCGTACCCGTGAGCGACGGCGTCGGCGACCGTCGCGCCGGGCAGCAGCGCATAGCAGAACCGATGCGGTCCCTGGTCGGCATCCGGATCCGGGCTGCGCGGTGCGCGCAGCAGGCTGAGCCGCACGGTCGTCGTCGTGCCGCCATTGTCCCGGGTACTGCGCCCGACGTCGTGGCCATAGGTCGAGTCGGTGATCAGGGCCACCCCGTAGCCCGGCTCGCCGATGTGCAGCCAGCGGTGCCCGTACACCTCGAAGCGGGCAGCATCCCAGCTCGTGTTGGTATGAGTCGGCCGGTACACGTGGCCAAACTGGATCTCGGCGGCCACCCGGTCGGCGTGCACGTCCAGCGGGAACGCGGCCTTGAGGATCTTCTCGCGCTCGTGCCAGTCGATCTCGGTCTGGATGTCGACCCGCTTGCTGCCAGCGCACACCCGCACCGTGTGCGTCAGGAAAGAGGACCCGAAACGCCGCTCCACCCGTACCGCGGCCACCAGCGGGCCTCGGTCGCTGACCGTGACGGACGCGGCGTCGGTCAAGTCCACCCAGCGGTGCCGATAGTGCCGGTCGACATCCCAGGCGTCCCACTGGTTCGGCAGGTCGGGGTGCAGCTGCAGCAGGTTGCCGCGGCCGCCGACGGCCAGCACCTCCCGGCCCGCGGAAAGATCGAGCACCGAAGCGAGGCAGCCACACTCGTCCAGCGTGACCCGCACCAGCCCGTTGTCGATCACCAGGCCGGACACCGTGACCGGCGGCAGGCCCTCGTCGGGCTCCACGAACCGTCCCGCCCCTGACGCCGGGACGTCAGCGAGTGTGGCGAACCCGCCGTCGCGGAGCCGCTGCGCACCGGGCGGCGCTGGGACGAGCTCGCCGGCCGAGATGGTGACCACCTCCGTGCGAGGCTGCGGAGCAACATTCAGCACCCAAGCCCGCTCACCGCGCAGCCCGGCAAGCACGTCGATCGCCTCGGCGATGATTTCCTCGAGCTCGGCGGCGATCTCGGTGTAGGCGGTTTCAGCCTCGCGGTGCACCCAGGCGATCGAGGTCCCGGGCAGGATGTCGTGAAACTGGTGCAGCAGGACGGACTTCCACAGCCGGTCGAGCCGATCGTAGGGATAGTCGGCGCCGCGCTGCACGCTCGCCGCAACGGCCCACTGCTCGGCCTCGCGAAGCAGCCGCTCGGCGCGCCGGTTCCCTGCCTTGGTCCGCGCCTGGGTGGTGAACGTGCCGCGGTGCAGCTCGAGGTACAGCTCGCCGGACCACACCGGGGCGTGCGGGTACTCCTGTTCGGCGGCGGCAAAGAACGCGTCGGGGTGCTCAATCACCACCCGCGGCGAACCCTCAAGATCCGCCATCCGGCGGGCGCGCTCGAGCATCTCGCGGGTCGGCCCGCCGCCGCCGTCGCCGTGGCCGAACGGAAGTAGCGATGTCGTGCCGAGACCCTTTTCGGCGTAGTTGGCCACCGCGCGCACCAGCTCCGCCGCCGTCAGGGTGCCGTTGTATGTATCAGCTGGCGGGAAGTGGGTGAAGATCCGGCTGCCGTCGATGCCCTCCCACCAGAACGTGTGGTGCGGGAACCGGTTGGTCTGGTTCCAGGAGATCTTCTGGGTCAGGAACCACCGCATTCCGGCGAGCCGGGCCAGCTGCGGGTACGCCGCGCTGTAGCCAAACGAGTCGGGTAGCCACGCGCCCTGGCAGTCGACGCCGAACTCCTCGAGGAAAAACCGCTTGCCGATCGCGAACTGCCGGGCGAGCGACTCCCCGCTGGGCAGGTTGCCGTCAGTCTCCACCCACATCCCGCCGACCGGCGCCCACTGCCCGGCCTTGGCGGCCTCCTGCACCCGTCGGTAAATCTCTGGTTGGTGCCGCTTCACCCAGGCGTACTGCTGCGCCTGCGAGCAGGCGAACACGAACTCGGGATAGTCCCGGGCCAGCGCCGTGACGTTGGCGAACGTGCGCGCGCTCTTGCGGATCGTCTCCCGCAGCGGCCACAGCCATGCGCTATCGATGTGCGCATGGCCCACCGCGCTGATTCGATGCGCGCTGGCCTGGGCTGGGCGGGATAGCGCCGGGCCAAGCTCGATGCGGGCCGCGGTCGCGGTAGCCCGGATGTTGTCGAGGTCCAGGGCGTCCAGCGCCCGCTCCACCGCGCGCAGGATCTCATGCCGGCGCGGATCGGTCAGCGCAAGCTGGTGCATCAGCTCGGTCAGCACGTCGAGGTCCAGCACGAGGTGCCAGACCTGCTCGTCGAACACAGCCAGGTCGGCCCGGGTCAGCCGGTACAGCGGCGCGTCGCCGGCGGTGCACTTATCCCCGAGCGGGGTGGGGACGAAACCACCGCCGAGGACGTCCGGATTCGCCGCCGCCTCGACCAGCAACCCGACCTGCTCGCCACCCACACACTGCCCCACCACGGGTACGTAGGAGTTGGCCGGCTGGATGCCCTTGATCGGCCGGCCGGCGAGGTCGCACACCAAGCCCTCGGCCTGCATGCCGGGCCAGCTCCCGACAAAGCCGAGGTCAATCACAGCCTCAACCCGGCTGCCCGCCCAGTCCCGCGGAACCCGCCCATGCAACCGGAACCACGTCGTCGACCACGGCGGTCCCCACCCCGTACCGACAGCGAATGGCTCGTAGCTCGCGGCCAGCGCGTCCTGTACCGGAACCGGCTCGTCCGGGACCTGCCATGCCTCGACGTCCATCGGCACGGTCGCGGCGTAGACCGCCGGGCGGATCCGTTCCCGCAGCACGCGCTCGACGCGTTCCTCGACCTGGCGCCGATTGTCGTGCACGTCAGCCCCGCAGCGCATGCTGGACG
>DASQVU010000103.1:0-2874 GCA_035640615.1 Pseudonocardiaceae bacterium | reverse complement strand
TTGACACAGATCCTGCACCCGGACAGCCATGGACTTGGGATAACGATGCAGGGCAGGCGGCGCCGCGAACAGCTGCGCTAGCGCCTCGGGATCATAGTTGGCCAACTCATGGACATCGAGCTCATGACCCAATCGCTGCTGGAGCTGGTAGGGCGCGGCAAAAGCCCGTTCCATGGGCACCTGTTGATCGAGAAGCATGCCCAGCAACAACGCCAGTGGGTCGCGTTCCAGCAACGCATCCGCGGAGACGTCCTGGCTCAGCATCAACGGCACCTGTTCTTTCCTCCCCACCCCTAAGCCCAACGAACGCAGCTCAGATGTCGATGCCCACGAGCCCCATCACTTCGGTGCGCCAGTCCTGATACGCGGTCGCCGCCTGGGCCCGATCCTGCATGTCCGGATGGGGTTGCGTGTCGTCGCCGCCCAGCGCGTAATGCACGATTTCCTGGTCACTGCGCTGGCTGCTGACGACCTTCACATCGACGTGTTTGGTGGCAAGCTCCGCCCGGGCGGCGTGCGCCAGCAGATGCAGCAGCGCCAAGCGGGAATGCTGGTCGTCAGGAAACGACATCTCGTCCGGGGTGTTGCCCGATACCAGCACGACGGTCGCGCCGGGCGCTAGCACCGGCAGCACCCGGTCGACGGCGCGGAAGCGGGCCAGTAGGCCAGCAGTGAGGAACGACCCCACCCGGGCCACCGCGGTGTCGCCCTCGGGATGGATGGTGATAGGTAGCTGGATGTAGAAGTCCAGGCCGTCGCCACCCGGCTCGCCGGGCAGCGCCGCCGGATCGGTGATGACTATGGGATCAGCACCCGCATCTCGGAGAAGTTCAGAAAGCCGTTGTGCCCTATCGGCCGACCCGCTCAGGAGCCCGATATGTCCCATCGATATTCCTCCCACGCGTCCCGTCCGGGAAATCATCGTAGGGGCGGGCGGGAGCCACTGGCGAGGCCAGCGGATGCCTGCGGGCGGCGGGTCCCCCGAACGGCGGGGAGAAAACGGAGCTGCCCCGACGTCAGGTTGGCCCCGACGTCAGGCGGCGACGGCGGGGCCAACTCGGAACGCGAGAGTGTGTCAGCTGGTAGGGACACCGCTGTTCGCGGCTGCGGCCTTGGTGGCATCCTGTGCGACCCGGGCCGTGTTGTTTGCCGCCGACCGGGCGGCGGCCAGCATTTTTTTGGTGAAGTCCCGCTGGGTTGCCAGAGCCTGCTCGGCGAAGTCGTACGCGTTATCCACGAACTCCTCGGCGCTGGGCAGCTTGGCGTCTGGCACCGGCCACAGAGCAGTGAACGGCCGCCACGCCTCTGCGGCGTCCGCCCAGATTTTCCATGCATTAGCGAAGGCTTGCTGACCGCGACGGGTCAGCTCCTCCATGGTCTCCGATGTGGTCATCGCCATCACTTCCTTACCCGTAAGAGCTGTCGATAACCAAACTACGCAGCTGTGATAAGTATGTCAAGCAAGCCGCTGCCGGGTCGTCAACCTGCCTTACCTTCGATGAAGCTGCGGTAGACCCCAAGCAGGGCTTCCCGCTGGGCCTCGGTGAGCCGCGGATCGGCACGGATGGTGTCTTCCGTGCTGGCCGGCGGATCGGTAGCCGCCCCGCTAGCGGCCTCGGCCGCGTCGGTCTGCACCCACCCCGCCTTGGCCAGCAGTTCTTCGGTAGTCAGCCCCAGCGCATTGGCGATGGCGCGCAACACGGTGAGCGACGGCTGGTGCAAACCGCGCTCGACCTGGCTGAGGTAAGCATTCGAAATCCTGGTCAAGGCAGCCATCTCGCGCAGCGACAGTTCGGCCAGCTGGCGCTGGGCACGGATGAACGCGCCCAGTGGTCCCAGCTGCACTTGCCAGGCTCTGGGCGCCTCGGTGCCGTCATCTGCACTCGCCATGGTTCACATCATCCCCGTACCGGGCCACGTCATTTCTGGAGGACGTACGTACCCGGAGCGGCCACCAGCGGCGGGTAGCTTGTACTGCCCAGCGCAGGAGGGGTCTGAAGCTTGCCTGCCCGCGCCTCGATCCATGGCGTCCAGTCCAACCACCAGGACTTGCCGACCTCACTGGCCTGCCGGCGCCAGGTTTCTGGATCCTCGGGCAGGGTGTCGGCTGAACTGACCCAATGCTTGGACTTCGGATTCGGTGGGTTCACCACACCGGCGATATGTCCGGAATTAGACAGCATGAACCGTACGGTCCCGCCCATCAGCCTGGCACCGGCATACACGGCTTTCCACAACGCGATGTGGTCCCGCTCCGCAGAGACGAAATAGCTGTCTTTACTGATCTTGCTAAGATCCAGCCGCTCCCCGGCCAGCTCAAGCTCACCTTTGGCCAGCCGGTTTTCCAGGTATAACGACCGCAGGTACTCGATTTGCATGGTCGCGGGCATGCGGGTGGAGTCGGCATTCCAGCTGAGCATGTCGAACGGCGCCGGCTCCTCGCCCAGCAACCAATCGTTGACCACGTAGTTCCACACCAGATCCCGCCCCCGGAGCAGGTTGAAAGTGGTGGCCATGCTGTCGGCCGGCAGGTAACCCTTACGCGCCATGACCTGGGTCAGGCGGGTGATCGTGGCTTCGTCGGTGAACACCCCAAGCTGACCAGGGAGGGTGAAATCGAGCAGGGTGTTCATCAGCGTCAGCGACGCGATCCGGTCCTCCCCGCGAGCGGTGAGCCAGGCCAGCAGGGCCGCGGCCATCGTGCCGCCGAGGCACAACGCAGCCACGTTCGTCTGCTGGGCGCCAGTAATCTCCTCCACCACGCCCAATGCGGCCAGCGGACCCTCCTGCAGGTAATCGCTCATGGACAGCTCGGCCAACGTTTCGTCGGGGTTCCGGTAGCTGATCATGAAGCAGGTGTGGCGGTGCTGGACC
>DASQVU010000102.1:0-3232 GCA_035640615.1 Pseudonocardiaceae bacterium | reverse complement strand
CCCTAGTCCCGGGCGTGGTGATCCGGCGCACGATTTCCGCACCCGTTTTTCCGGCCGGCTCACGAAGATAGCCCGAAGATAGGTAGTCCTACCTAGGTCTGATGCGGGTATTTGCGCTCCCCGTGCCGCCTGGGCGTCGGCACGCTAATCGGGTGGCTCGGCGGTGGTCGGGTTGGCACGGGGCCGCTGCTCGGGCCGGAGAATCAGGCAGCGGAGGTGCCGCGCGGCGCCGCAGGGATCCTGGCTGGATCGCCGGTAGCCTGGGGTGGGGCCCGGGAGGCCGGCGATCCAGGCGCCCGGGTTCACCGCAGCGCGGCTACGCTGGCGCACAAGCTGCCATATTCCGGGGTCATCGCCCCGCCGCATGTCAAAGGGAGCGCGACCGGCGTGTTCGACACCCTCTCCGACCGGCTCACGTCAGCGTTATCTAGCCTGCGCGGCAAGGGCAGGCTCTCCGATGCCGACATCGACGCCACGGCCCGCGAGATCCGCATCGCTCTACTAGAGGCCGACGTCGCGCTGCCCGTGGTTCGCCAGTTCGTCGCGCAGCTCAAGCAACGGGCCAAGGGCGCCGAGGTGTCCGGTGCGCTGAATCCCGCCCAGCAGGTCATCAAGATCGTCCACGAGGAGCTCATCGGTATCCTCGGCGGCGACACGCGACGTCTCGAATTCGCCAAGATGCCGCCCACCGTGATCATGTTGGCCGGTCTCCAGGGCTCCGGGAAGACGACGCTGGCCGGCAAGCTGGCACGCTGGCTGCGTAGTCAGGGGCACACCCCGCTGCTGGTGGCCGCGGATCTGCAGCGGCCCAATGCGGTCACCCAGCTGCAAATCGTGGGCGAGCAGGCTGGGGTACACGTTTTCGCACCGGAGCCCGGCAACGGCGTCGGCGACCCGGTCGATGTCGCGCGCCGCGGCGTGGTCGAGGCCCGGACCCGGCACTACGACATCGTCATCGTGGACACCGCGGGACGGCTGGGCATCGATGCTGAGATGATGCAGCAAGCCACTGACATCCGGGACGCGGTGCGGCCCAACGAGATCCTGTTCGTCATCGACGCCATGATCGGTCAGGACGCGGTGTCGACCTCCGAGGCGTTCCGCGACGGTGTGGGCTTCTCCGGCGTTGTCCTCACCAAACTCGACGGCGATGCGCGCGGTGGAGCGGCGCTGTCGGTGCGGCAGGTCACCGGTGCGCCGATCCTGTTCGCCTCCAACGGGGAGAAGCTGGAGGACTTCGATGTCTTCCACCCCGACCGGATGGCCAGCCGCATCCTCGGTATGGGTGATCTACTGACCTTGATCGAACAGGCGGAGCAAGCCTTCGACGCCGAGCAGGCCGAGCTGACCGCCGCCAAGATCGGCAGTGGTGAACTGACCCTGGAGGATTTCCTCGAGCAGATGCGGGCGATCCGCAAGATGGGGCCGATCGCCAACCTGCTCGGCATGTTGCCCGGCGCCGCGCAGATGAAGGATCAACTTGCCCAAGTCGACGATAAGCAGCTGGACCGGCTGGAAGCCATCATCTGCGGCATGACTCCCGCCGAACGAGCCGACCCGAAGATCATCAATGCCTCCCGGCGGCAGCGCATCGCCCGCGGCTCCGGCGTGACGGTCAGCGAGGTCAACCAGCTCGTCGAGCGGTTCTTCGAGGCTCGCAAGATGATGCAGCAGGTGGCCGGTCGGTTCGGCTTTCCGGGAGCCAACTTGGGCCGGCGCAACCGAAAGGCACGAAAAGCCAAGAAGGGCAAGGTACGGGGCCCGACGCCGCCGCGGACGCGGGGTGCCTTGCCTGGCGGGCTACCCGCTGGCCTACCCGGCAACATGCCCGACTTGCCGGACCTATCGAATCTATCCGGTATGGATCAACTGCCGCCCGGCTTCGACCCGTCAAAACTGAAGTTCCGCAAGAAGTGACGGGTCCCGACGCCGATCCGGGCGGTGGACACGCTGCTGCTGGCTCGACACCGGCGATGCACTTGCGAGGCGTCGTATTGCCCGCAGGGGAACCCGGCGAGCTGTGGGTCGCCGACGGGGTGATCTGCGCCGAGCCGGTACCAGGGGCGGCCACCGTCTGCGACGGCGGCTACATCCTGCCCGGCCTGGTCGACGCGCACTGCCACGTCGGTATCGGACCCGAGGGTCCGGCGAGCCTGGCTGAGGCCGCGGCGCAGGCCAGCACCGATCGGGACGCCGGCACATTGCTCATCCGGGACTGTGGGTCCCCGATTGACACCCGGCCCCTGCAGGACCGCGACGACCTGCCCCGCATCATCCGGGCCGGTCGGCACCTGGCGCGGCCCAAGAGATATATCCCGAGCATCGGCTTGGAGGTGGATGAACCAGGACTGCTTCCGCAAGCGGTGCGCCAGCAGGCAGCGGCGGGAGACGGCTGGGTCAAGCTGATCGGGGACTGGATTGACCGCTCGAGCGGTGACCTGGCGCCGCTGTGGCCCGATGAGGTGCTCGCCGAGGCGATCTCCGTCGCGCACGATGCGGGCGCCAGGGTCACCGCGCACGTCTTCGGCGCCGATGCGCTGCCCGGACTGATCGCCGCGGGGATCGACTGCATCGAGCACGGCACCGGCCTGTCCGCGGACACCATCGCCGAGATGGCCGCCCGGGGGACCGCCCTGGTACCCACGCTGATCAACATCGAGACGTTCCCGGCGATCGCCGACCGCGCCGCCAAGTACCCGCGTTATGCCGCGCACATGCGGGCGTTCCATGCGCGGCTGCGGGACACCATCGGTGCCGCCATCGAGGCGGGATTCCCGATCTACGCCGGCAGCGACGCCGGCGGCGGGATCCGGCACGGTCGCCTGGTGGATGAGATCGCCGCGCTGCGCACCGCCGGGCTCACCGGTGCCCAGGCGCTGGCGGCGGCAAGCTGGGCGGCCCGCGACTGGTTGGGAGTTCCCGGCCTGGTACCCGGCGCGCCAGCGGATCTGCTGGTCACCAGCGCTGATCCGCGGCTGGATCCGGACGCCTTGCGGCACCCGGTGCTATTGCTGCTGCGCGGCCGAGCGGTCGCGAGCATGGCAGCGGGCCTAGCCCCAGCGATGCGGGAGCGATGAGGAGGAGACCCTGAGCGGTCGTGAGCTTCCACAGCTGCTGGCCGGGACGACCGCAGCACCGGAGCACGTCCTTGCTGGTCGGGGCACCCGGCATGGCTGGTACCTGCTGGCCTGCTTCGTGGCCGCAGAGATGACTTTCGTGGTGGTGTCGGTGG
>DASQVU010000101.1:0-4078 GCA_035640615.1 Pseudonocardiaceae bacterium | reverse complement strand
ATCGCAACAGCCCAGCCCAGGATGCTGATCGCAAGCAGCTGGGTCCGCCGCGTCCGGTCGGTGAGCACGCCGATCGGGATGGTGCCCGCCGCAGCCGCCAGCGAGGTGACCGAGACCAGCAGCCCAATCCCGGTGTTGCCGACGTGAAAAGCCTGCTTGAGGTTGTCCGCGGTGGCGGACAGCGTCGCGAAATCAGCGCCCGGCAGGCCGAGCGTCGCGGCCAGGACCGCCACCACTCGGGCCCGCGCAGGGCCACCGACCATCTCCTCGGCGCGCTCAATCAAACCCCGACCGGCTCGGCGGGCGGCGTCGAATCCCATAGCGCCGGTATTCACCCGCAACGAGCCCGGGGAAACGCGGTAGCCGCAACCGGCTTGGGTGTGGCGGACGTTTCACCGGACCCGGGCGGGGGCACTAAGTAGCCGACAACGCCCTGTACCCGGCTAAGGAGTGCCCGCGTGGTCGATGCGGTGGTGATCGGCGCCGGGCCCAACGGGCTCGTCGCGGCGAACATGCTCGCCGACGCCGGCTGGGAGGTCCTCGTCCTGGAGGAACAGCCCGAACCCGGTGGGGCAGTTCGCAGCGCCCCCGGCCCCGCGCCGGACTTCGTCACCGACCTGTGCAGCGCGTTCTACCCGTTCGGCGCGGCATCGCGCGCCATCAGCTCGCTCGAGCTGGAACGCCACGGGCTGCGCTGGGTGCACGCGCCCACCGTGCTCGCGCACCCGCTGCTCGACGGGCGCACCGCCGTCCTGACGCGGGACCTGGAGCAGACAGCCAGCGGGCTGGAGGCCCTGGGGGCGGGTGACGGTGCGGCGTGGAAACGGCTCTACGGCCTGTGGCAGCGGCTCGGGCCCATCTTGCTTGACGCGCTGTTCGTGCCGTTTCCTCCGGTGCGCGCCGGCGCCCGGCTGGTGGCGGCGCTGGGCCCGCGAGAACTGCTCCGGTTTGCCCGCTTCGGGCTGCTGCCGGTGCGCCGGCTCGCGGAGGAGGAGTTCACCGGACCTGGCGGGTCCCTGCTGCTGGGCGGTTGCGCCCTGCATGCCGATCTGATGCCGGAGGCAAATGGCAGCTCCATGTTCGGCTGGCTGTTGGGGATGCTGGGCCAGCAGTACGGCTACCCGGTACCGGAGGGCGGTGCTGGGCAGCTCAGCGCCGCGATGGTCCGCCGGTTGCAGAGCAAGGGCGGGCAGGTGCGCTGCGACGCGCCGGTGCGTGAGGTGCTGGTGCGCCGGGGTCGCGCGGTCGGTGTCCGCACCGCTGACGGCGACGGCGTCGGGGCGCGCCGCGCGGTGCTGGCCGCCGTCCCCGCCACCTATCTCTATGGCGGGCTGGTCAGCTGGGTGCACCTGCCGCCCCGGCTGCGCGACGATATCCGGCGGTTCCAGTGGGACTACGCCACCTTCAAGCTCGACTGGGCATTGCGCGCGCCGGTGCCGTGGTCGGCGGCCGACACCGCCGGAGCAGGCACCGTGCACGTCTCGGCCGGTATGGACGAGATGACCGAGTACACCGCGCACATCGCCATGGGCCTGGTGCCCGCTCGGCCATTCCTGCTGGTAGGGCAGATGACCACGGCCGACCCGTGCCGCTCGCCGGCCGGCACCGAGTCGTTGTGGGCCTACACCCATGTGCCCCGGCAGGTGCGCGGCGACGCCGGCGGTGATGACATCTCGGGTGCGTGGGACAAGCGCGACGCCGACGCCTTCGCCGACCGCGTGGAAAAGCAGATCGAGCGGTTCGCTCCCGGCTTTCGGGATCTCATCATCGCCCGGACGGTCACCACCCCACCGAAGATCGCTGAGCACAACGCCAACCTAGTCGGCGGCGCGATCAATGGCGGCACCACCGCGCTGCACCAGCAACTGGTGTTCCGGCCCACGCCCGGGCTCGGGCGCCCGGAAACGCCCATCACCGGTCTGTACCTGGCCTCCTCGTCGGCCCACCCCGGCGGTGCGGTGCACGGGGCGTGCGGCGCGAACGCCGCCCAAGCCGCCCTGCACGAATACCGCACCCGCAGCCAGCGCATCGCCGCCGCCACCGCTCGGTTCGCTATTGGACCCTGAGCCCTGAACTCCGAACTAGGAATGCTTCGCGGCTAGCGGCGGCTGCGTTGTTTGACGGCGTCGGTCAGGCGGCGGAGCATGTGGCGGTTGCGGGCCCGGAGCAGGACCTCGACGAGTGCGTTGTGCCACCGCGCGCCCAGCCCGCTGAGCGGATGCTCGTCGATGATTAACAGGGTGTTATCGCCCCAGGGGCGCAGCTCGAAGGCGATCCGAGCGCTGCCCAGCCAGCCCGCCTTCGCCTCCAACTCCAGCTCCCGCTTGGGCTCGACCCGCCGGACGGTGGTCTTGTCGTCGAGCGTGATCGGCCCAATGCCAACCGAGTAATGGATCATCGAACCCACGGCTGGCCAGTGCTCGTCGACCTCGTGAATCTTTCGGGTGCCCACGACCCAGTCGGCGTAGGAATGCCCGTCTTCCAGGACGGCCCACACATCCTCGGGTGATCGCTCGATGAGCGCGTTGAGCACCGCCACGCGGCGAACCTACCCGATCTCGGACGGGCGGAAACGCTCAGCCTCCGCCGGACCACTGGCGCCGCGCAGGACCCTGCGGCGCGGCGCCCATCCGCCAGATCTTGATCTCCCGTACCAGCGAGGGGAACTCCCTCACCGCCATCCCGAGTACGCCCAGAATACCGAGCAACATCAGCAGTTTCTTGCCCATAACTCCACACCCCTTTGATCGACGTCCAACGCGGTTAGCCAGGCGGCAGGTTCGGCATGATCTTCAGGATCGCGTTGTGCCGTTTCGGGTGGATCCCGGTCGAACGGCGCGCGTCGGCGGTGCCGTCCTTGTGATGGCCAGGCTGCTTGTGGTACGGGCCCTTGTTGCCTTCGTGGATCCCCTTGACATGGGTTGGCGTGTCAAGCGCCACGTCGGGCTTCCCGACCCGGATCTTGCCCATCGCTCCTCCTTTAGCGTTGCTCTGTCAGCTCGGCGAAGAACCGCTCGATCTGCGGCCATACCTGGCTGCCGCCGGACAGACCCTTCCAGTGCTCGCGTACCACGGCGACCAGCCGCATGCAGTCGTCGATCGGCACGAGCCAGTGATGCTGCTGTCCCCGTGCGGTGTTGACCAGCAGTGCTTCGACATCTGGTGCCAGCGTGCGCAGCGTGGGGCAGCCCTCGACCGTGCACGCCCAGGCCTGCGGGTCGACCTCCCACTGGGTGGCGCCCGCGGGGCTGGGGTAGTGCGCGATCACCGCACCGTCCCCGCGCAGCACAAAGTACGCCAGGCCTACCGGCACCCCGAGATCTTTCGTCGGTACCGGGCTCAACCGGGTCCGCCGCTGCGGCACCAGCCGGTAGTGCCCCTTGCTGGCCGCCTCCTGGGAAAACAGCAGCGAGCAGGCCTGGCAGACACACAGCACCACCGACTCCCCGGTGTCGAGCAGGTGCCGGTGCCCCGCAGGCACCGGCGCATTGCACACCTCGCAGCGTGGCCCAGCTTCCTCACGCTGGGTGCTACCCCGGCGGATGATCCGCTCCAACGCGCTGGTCGGTGCGGTCATGGCCCGACCCTGCTGGTCGTTCGGGACAGCAAGGCGTCGAGCGGGACGAACGTCGCGTCGCGCTTGCCGGCCGCGGGCACTCGCTGGACGTCGGTGAGCTCGGGCGCGACGGTCAGCACCGCCTCGCGTACCGCATCCTCCACGCCCGCCGATGAGCATCCCTTGATCGACAGCTGCACGGTCGCGATCCCCGCCTCGATACCGGCCAGCTCGATGTCCCCACCCCGTTCCTGCAACACCGGGCGAAGCTCGTCCAGCGCGTGCGCAACCCGGCGCTCGACCGGATCGGGATGGATGCCGTGCAGCACCAGCAGGTGGCCCAGCAGCTCGTCCCCGGTGACCGCGGCTAGTAAGCCCGGCTCCGCGTCAGCGATGTACCCCACGGCGCGGGCCAGCGCCTCGCCGTAGACCTCGGCCAGCGCGGAGACCGCCTCGAGCGCGATCTCGCCCGATGGTCCGGGAATGGCCTCCACCTGCTCCAGTAGCCCATCGAGCCGGGTG
>DASQVU010000100.1:0-8256 GCA_035640615.1 Pseudonocardiaceae bacterium | reverse complement strand
CGATCGGATCCGATCCCCTGGTGCACTCCATCGTGACCGCCGTGGTGATCCCCGACCAGGGTGTCAACAAGGTCCGCGACCAGGACGGTTTTCCAGAAGCACAGGCCGCGCTGGGCGATCGGCTGCGGATCATCGACCAGGCCAACCTCGGCGGCTCCGGCGGTTACGCGCGGGTGATGTACGAGGCGCTGGAGAACACCGATTGCGAGCAGATCCTCTACATGGACGATGACATCGTCCTGGAACCCGACTCGATCCTGCGCGCAGTCGCATTCTCCCGCTTCGCTCGCTGCCCGATGCTGGTCGGCGGCCAGATGCTGCAGGCTCAGGCCCGTTCCCGGCTGCACGCCTGGGGCGAGGTTGTCGATCGGCACCGGATGCGCTGGAACAAAGCCCCCGGCACCGAGTACGACCACGATTTCGCGCAACACTCCCTGCGCGACACACCCTGGATGCACCGGCGCACCGATGTGGACTACAACGCCTGGTGGATGTGCCTGATCCCGCGCACCGTCGCGGAGAACGTCGGGCTGCCGCTGCCACTGTTCATCAAGTGGGACGACGTCGAGTACGGGTTACGGGCCCGCGCTGCGGGTTATCCCACCGCGACCGTCCCCGGGGTCGGGATCTGGCACATGTCCTTCGCCGACAAGGACGACGCCACCGACTGGCAGGACTACTTCCACCTGCGCAACCGGCTGGTCGGCGCGGCACTGCACGGCCCCGACGTGCGGCCCACCGCGATGCTCGCCGACAGCCTCAAGCATGCGTTGAAGCACGCGCTGGCGATGGAATATTCCACGCTGGCGTTGCAGGAGATGGCGATCCGGGACTTCCTGGCCGGGCCGCAGGCGCTGTTCGACAAGCTGCCCACGGCGCTGGGCGAGGTTCGGGCCCGGTTAGCGGACTTCACTGACGGGCAGGTGGTGGATTCCCAGGAGCTGCCGCTGCCCGCCGGTGGGCGGCTGGCGCTGCAGCGCATGCTCAAGCCCCCCACCAACCCGATCACCATCAGCGCCACCCTCCTCAAGCGCCTGGTTCACCAGCTGCGGCCGGTCGATGCCGGCGCCCAGCAGCGGCCGCAACTGGCGTTGTCCCGGCAGGACGCGCGCTGGTTCGTGCTCTCCGCGTTCGATGGGGTGACCGTGTCGACCGCCGATGGTCGCGGCGTCACCTACCGCAAGCGTGACCCGCAGGTGTTCCGGGCCATGCTCGCCCGCTCCGTGGCCCTGCACCGGCAACTCGCTGCGGAGTTCCCGGCGCTGCGCAGGCGCTACCGCGCCGCAGCGCCCCAACTCACCGACCGCACTGGCTGGAAGCGAGTATTCGACGCGTGATGTTGCAAAGACGGGTTTCCCAAGATCAGCAGGAGATCGCCCTGCTGGCCGCGGTGCAGCGCCGGATCGCGGTACCGCAGGTGGTCCGCGCCGCCCGCGGGCTGTCGTATTTCGGCGAGCACGCGCTGGGCTGGTTGGCCCTGGGTGTGCTGGGTGCGTTACTGGATCGGCGGCGCCGACGCGAGTGGTTGGCCTCCGCGGCTACGGTGGCTGCCGCGCACGGCACGTCGATCGCGGTCAAGCGGGTGGTGCGGCGGCAGCGCCCGACTGACCCGTCGGTGGAGGTGCTGGCGGGCACCCCGAGCCAGCTTTCCTTCCCGTCCTCGCACGCCGCCTCGACTACCGCGGCGGCGGTGCTCTACGGTGGCCTGCTGCGCCGCCGGCTAAGCCCGGCCCTGGTGCCACCGATGCTGATCAGCAGGCTGGTGCTGGGCGTGCACTACCCAAGCGACGTGCTGGTGGGTTCCGCGCTCGGCGCGGTCATCGGCGCCGGGATGCGGCGGCGGTTGTCCGGCTGGTCGACCCGTCAGGGGGAACAGCGATGATCACCACCGCGCCGCGCCCGATTGCCGCCCGGCCGGTTGGCACGGTGGCCGGGTTGATCCGCGCGATGCGGCCCCGGCAATGGGTGAAGAACGTTCTGGTGGTGGCCGCGCCGTTCGCCGGTGGCCTCTTCTTCCACCTGCACGTGCTCTTCGCGGTCGGTATCGCCTTCGTCGCGTTCTCGCTGGCGGCGTCCGGTGTGTATCTGATCAACGATGTGCAGGACATCGAAGCCGATCGCGCGCACCCGACCAAGTGCAACCGGCCGATCGCCGCCGGGGTGGTAGCCCCGCAGCTGGCGGTGACCGTGGCCGGGGTGCTGTTCGCGGCCGCGCTGGCCACGTCATTCGTGGCGTCAACCGACCTCACATTGGTGACCGCGATCTACATCGCGGTGCAGCTGTCTTACTGCTGGTGGCTCAAGCACCAGCCGGTGGTGGACATCTCAATCGTGGCGTCGGGGTTCCTGCTGCGGGCTATTGCGGGTGGCGCCGCGGCACAGATCGCGCTGTCGCAGTGGTTCTTGTTGACGACCGCGTTCGGGTCGCTGTTCATGGTGGCCGGCAAGCGGTATGCGGAGATCCGGCTTGCCGAGCGCACCGGCGCAAAGATCCGGAAATCGTTGGAGCGCTACACGTCGTCGTACCTGCGGTTCGTGTGGACGCTGTCGGCCACCGGTGTGATCATGACGTACGGTCTGTGGGCGTTCCAGCTGTCCCAGGCCAACCACTCCCGCTGGCCGGTGATCTCGTTGGTGCCTTTCGTGGTGGCCATCCTGCGCTACGCCGTCGATGTTGACGGCGGCAACGGCGGCGAACCGGAAGAGATCGCTCTCGGCGACCGGGTGTTGCAAGTACTTGGCGCCTCGCTGGTCTTCACCCTCGTCGCCGCCATCTATCTCTAAGGACCTGAGCGGATAGGCGCTCAATTTGGACTCCAGCGGTCTCGGTAGGTGAGGAGTTTGCCGACGATGAGGATGGTCGTGGCGAGGCACAGCGCGGCGTGGCGGTGCCTGTTGCGGCGGTCGGTGTTGCGTCGGAGCTGGCCGTAGTTCGACCACCACGAGTTGGTGGCTTCGACGATCCAGCGCAGTCCGAGCCGCACGGGCTGCTTCTTGCCCGGCTCTTTGGTGCCCCGCCGTTGGATGTTCAGATCGGTGAGGCCGGTGCTGCCACCGCGGCGCGCAGCGCCGGGTAGTCATAGCCGCGGTCGAGATGCAAGGTCTCGATGTCGGCGAGCAGACCGACACTGGCGACGGCCTCGATGGTCGGCGCGAGCATCCGTACGTCGTTGCGGTTGGCCCCGTCGATTGCCCACCCGATCGGGATGCCGTGGCGTTCAACCGGACAGACCACTTCCAGCCCAACTTCGCCCGGTCGGTCGGGTTCGGGCCCGTTCCCTCGCCGCCGTAGGGCGCCTTGTGCAACGACCCATCGAGGGCCACCTCGGACAGGTCCAGTCCGATGACCCGGTCGAACGCGGCGTTCGCCTCGGTGAGGAGCTGATCGAAGACGCCCGCGGCGATCCATTCGTCGCGCCGGGCGCGCAGGGTGGTGTCGGACACCTGGTGGTCCAGGATCGCTTCGATATTGACCCACGACGCGCCGGTCACCAACCTGATCAAGACCCCGCGGAAGCACAGCCGGTCATCGACTCTCGGGCGATGACAACCCAACGGGTGGGAATCAACCGGGGTTGGGAGCAGAGGCTCGAAGGCCGCCCAGATGGCATCTACCACCTCGGGCGCGAGCGCGCGCATGACGACGGGTACCTCCACCAGGTCGTCGGTTGATGGGTCGCGCCCGGCATCAAAACCGGGCCATCACGACGACCGGTGGATGGTCACCCCCGCCACCAGCCAGTACCTCGCGCTCCGTCGCGAGCCCGCCCCCCTCCGCCTATCCGGCTTAGAGTTGCGCCGTGAGACTGCTCGAGCGAGAGGCCGAGCTCGCCGCCTTCGAGGATGTGCTGGTGAAGGGGGGCGTCCTCATGGTCGAAGGCGGTGCCGGCATAGGCAAGACGTCACTGCTGGCGGTCGCTACCGAGCGCGCGGCCGAGCTTGGGCACGAGGTCCTGCGCGCGCGGGGCTCGGAGCTGGAAGCTGGCTTCGCGTTCGGCGTGGTGCGCCAGCTCTTCGAACGGCGCCTGGCCTTGGCCCGGGCGGACGAGCGCCGGGGGCTGCTCGCGGGCCCGGCGGCGGCCGCCAAACCGGTGCTGGCAGGTAAGCCTGCCGAGGGCGCCGCCCAGGACATCTCGTTCGCCGTGGTCCACGGCCTCTACTGGCTCGCTGCTAATTTCGCGGCGGCCCGGCCGCTGGTGATCGCAGTCGATGACGCGCATTGGGCGGACCTCCCCTCGCTCCGGTTTCTCGCCTATCTCGCGAAGCGAGTCGAAGGATTGGCGCTCAGTCTGCTGGTCGCCCTACGGCCGTCCCGGCCGGCAGAGGAGCCACCACCTCTGGCAGGGATCCGGGCCGAGGCGACCGTCGTACGGCCGGGGCTCCTCTCGGAAGCCGCGGCGACCGATCTTGTTCGAAGCAGCGCCGGACACCAGGTCGGCCTCGAGCTCTGCGCGGCACTCTGGCAGGCCAGCGGCGGCAACCCCTTTTACCTGACAGAGCTCCTGCGCGGAGTCGAATCGTCCGCGACTCCGGTGGAGAACGTCCGGGAGGGGATCACCCGTCAGGTGGCGGCGAGAATCTGCCGACTCGACCCGGACGCGCTGCGCCTGGCCCAGGCCCTGGCAGTGCTCGGGGATGGCTGCGAGCTGCGCCAGGCTGCCGCCCTGGCCGGGCTAGAGTTCGAGGCGAGCGTGCGCTTGGCCGCGGCCCTCGTCCAGCTGGAGGTCCTGGCCGACGACGCTCCCCCTCGCTTCCTGCACCCGATCGTGCGCGCCTCGGTGGAGGCGTCTTTAGCCGGCGACGAGCGGGACACTGCGCATCGAACCGCAGCCCGCGTCCTCCACGGCGATGGCGCGCTGCCGGGCAGGGTGGGCGCCCATCTCCTGACGGTGCACCCCTCAGCTGACGCTTGGGTCGTCGCGCGTCTCCGCGAAGCCGCCGCGGACGCGGTCGAGAGCGGTGCCCCGCAGGCCGCGGCGGCCTTGCTCGGGCGGGCGCTCGCCGAACCGCCAGCGGCGGCGGAGCGGGTGGGGCTGCTGCTCGAGCTGGGTCGTGCAGAGGAGCTTGCCGGGCAGGATATGGCTCTTGCGCACCTGGCGGAGGCAAGAGACCTCACCGACGACCGCCGTCGGCGGGCCGAGTTGGGACTCCAGCTTGCCCGCGCCCAAGCAGACTTCTTTCATTGGGTGGAAGCCGTCGACGTGAGCGAGGCCACCCTGGCGGAGCTCGGCGACGAGGAGCCGGAGCTGCAGGCCAAGCTCGAAGCCCAGATCGTGGTCGCTGGCCTGCGCGTCGCCCGCCGCGCTTCGTGGGTGCCGCCTGCGCTCGAGCGCCTCGCCGGCAACCTGCACAGCCCGGCCGCGGCGGCGGACTACCTTTTGGCCCAGGGCATGGTGGGGCTCTGGATCCAGGGCCAGCCGGCGGCGGACGTGCGGACGCCGCTGGAGGAGGCCTTCGCCGGACCGGGCGCGGTCAGCGAGAACTGGGATACGCGAGGCCCCGCCGCCTGGGCTCTGATTTTCGCGGAGGGCTACGACACCGCCCAGGCGGTGCTCGCGGCGATGCGGGCCGAGGTCGAGCGCTCGGGAAGCGCCCGCGGCTTGTTCACCACCTTCATGACGCTCGGCCTTCTGAACGTTCGCCTAGGAGCGCTGCCCGAGGCCGATTCGGCAGCCCGCATCGGCCTGCGAGTGGTGGAGGGTCTGGGTTTCGCTCGGGGCCTGCGCCTGCTGGCGAGCGTGCTGATCGACATCGGGATCGAGGCGGGTCAGCTCGACGAGGCTCAAGCAGTTCTGGATCTGCTGCGCCTGACCGAGCTCCCAGCCGACCTCAGCACGGTGATCGCAGTCGCCGCGTGCGGCCGGCTGCGGCTGGCGCAGGGACGTCCGGCTGAGGCCCTGGCCGACTTCGAGAAGCTCCGCGCCCTGTACAGCCCCGAGACCTGGGGGGTGGAGATGCACGACAACGGCTTCCTGCACGCCCGTTCCGGCGCCGCCCTGGCGTTGCTCCAGCTCGGCGAGCGAGAGCAGGCGCGGCAGCTGGCCGGCCAGGAGCTGGCCGACGCTCGGGCTTTCGGGGCTCCGCGTGCGCTCGGCGTCGCACTCCGCGTCGCCGGTTTGACGCATGGTGACGATGCGGGGATGGCGCTGCTGGAGGAGTCGGTGGCAGTCTTGCGCGGCTCGCCGGCCCAGCTGGAACGGGGCCACTCGCTGTGCGAGCTGGGAGCGGCGCTACGCCGGCAAGGCCACCGCGCAGCTGCTCGCGAGCCGCTGTCCGAAGCGCTCGACCTCGCCGCTCGCTGCGGCGCCAGAGCCCTGTCCGCCCGGGCCCGCGGAGAGCTTTCGGCCTCCGGAGCACGACCTCGCAGCGAGTGGCGCACAGGGGTCGAAGCGCTCACACCCAGCGAACTGCGCGCGGCGCGCCTCGCCGCTGAGGGCCGCACGAACCGCGAGATCGCCCAGGCCCTTTACGTGACGCTCAAGACCGTCGAGGGCCATCTCGCACGCGTCTACGACAAGCTCGAGATCGCGGGTCGCGGGGAACTGACGCAAGGGTTGGGGGCGAAAAGACCAGGGTGCCCACCCTCTAGCGAACCGCGTTTGCCATAGGTGATCTTCGCTTCATCCCATTTCGTAAGGAGGCGGAGCATGGCGGCGATCAACCAGGTGACAGACCTCGACGACACTGTTCAGCGATACCGGCAGGCACTGGCCGACGAGTTCGTCAACGGCAACCCAGAGCCCTTCAAGGCGCTCTGGTCCCATCAAGAAGACGTGGTGCTCGCAAATCCCTTCGGCCCGGCCGTCCGGGGCTGGGAAGGTGCTTCGGCAGCCATGGACTACGCGTCTTCACGATTCAGCGACGGCGAGTTCTTAGGCTTCAACCGGATCGCCAGCTACGTGACGACTCAGCTGGCCACGATCTACGAGGTGGAGCACGGGAAGCTCCGGGTCAGCGGCGGCCCTCTGACCGCTTTCGATCTCCGTGTCACCACCACCTTCCGGCTTGAGGATGGAGACTGGAAGGTCGTGCACCGGCATGCCGACCCGATCAGTACGGCCAGTCCTGATGGGCCCTTGCGCACGACATAGTTCCTGGCACAACGGCGGCGAGGCCCGGGAGTTGAACCCCGGGCCTCACGGTCCCGAACCGGGTAAGCACCGCTCGTTCTCCCCGGCAGATTGACCCGCGGCGACGGCAGGGCTCGGTCGAGGCGGCGAGGAAGCTTAGGACCTGGGCGCCTATCCGCTCAGGTCCTAAGCCTTTTACCTCGATATGTCTCCATGTCGGGGTGGGGTTTAGCCTCGCTAGGCTTCTTCGAGGGCTTCGCCGAAATCGTGCAGGGTGGCGCTGCGGCGCTGATCGGCCAGCAGGTGCCCGGCGGCAATGATGCACGCCAACGGCCATTCGATGATCTCCAGGGCGGCCAGGGTAGCGATGCCGGCGAGGTAGGCCAGCTGGTCGGGTGGTCCCAGGCTGATCTGCCCCAGCCCGGGCACGGTGACGTGCAGGTCCTGGCGTTTGCTCACCTGCTGCGCGGCGCGCCGGCCGGCTGTTTTCGTCATGGCCACCTGCAGTGGATCGGGCCGCTTAGGCGGGTTTTCCAGTGGGTACTCCGGGTACCCAGCGAAGGAGGAAACCATGCCTACCCGCGCGCGTTCCGAATCGGACGCTCCCGGCAGCGCCGGCAAGCAGACTTCCGCCGGCAGCGCCGGCAATCAGACTTCCGCCGGCAGCGCCGGCAATCAGACTGACGACAGCGCGCCCGCCACCGCCAAGGCTGAGGTGGGCGCGGCGGTGCACCAACCAGCAACCGGGCGGAGTCAGGGATTCCTGGCCGGATTTCAGGTGCCGCTGCCGGGCATGGGCAACGTGGACCCGCTGCGGTTGTTGTGGCTCGGTGGTCTAGCGGCGCTGGCCACCATCGAGATCATCGAGTGGCCGGTGGCGCTGACCCTGGGCGCGGGCAGTTACATTGCTGAGCGCCTGGCTCGCCGGGAAGTGCTTCAGGAGGTTCGCCCGAACATCGCGGCGCGTTCCTAGCGGCGCACGTGCTGACCGGTTTCCTTGGTGCAGCGCTGGCCCTGCCCGGGCAGCTGCTCGAGGTGCTCGATCCGGACCGGATAGCAGGGCGGCGCGCCACCCTTCGACATGATCGGGCCACGATCGAAGTGCGGTCCGCGCAGCGCCCGAACGGCTCGCGGTACAGCCAGACCCTGGTCGGCGAACTTCAGCAGCTCCCCGGCGCCACCTGGG
>DASQVU010000099.1:0-4242 GCA_035640615.1 Pseudonocardiaceae bacterium | reverse complement strand
ACCATTTCACCTGGCCGAGCTGTTCGCGCGGCTGCGCGCGCTGACCCGGCGCGGTCCGGTGGCCCACCCGACCGTCCTGATCGCGGGCAATTTACGGCTGGATCCGGCCAGCCGACGCTGCCGGCGCGGCACGGTCGAAATCGTGCTGACTGGCAAGGAGTACGCGCTGCTGGAGATCTTCCTGCGGCACCCGGGCGTGGTGCTGTCCCGGGAGGCGCTCGTCGAGCACTGCTGGGACTTCGCCCACGAACCCCGCTCCAACATCATCGATGCGCACATCCACTCGCTGCGCGACAAAATCGACCGACAATTCCAGATCAGCTCGCTGGAAACGGTACGCGGCGCTGGTTACCGAATCCGGGCCGACGGCGGCCACCCGACATGATCAGCCGTTGGCCCATCCGGATCCGGCTGACCGCTGCGTTCACCGCGATGATGGCCCTGGTGCTGACCGGGGTCGCGATCGGCACGCTGCTCAGCTTCCGGGCCACCTACGACGAATCCCTCGACCACACTCTCACCAGCCGTCTTCAGCAACTCCAGACCACCGCGTCGGCCAGCGAGCCGCAGACCGCGGACACCGCAGCGCAGATACTCGACACGCACACCGGCGCGATCTTGTCGGGTTCCCGCACGCTAGGCGGGCGCCCGCTGCTGACCCCGGACGAGATCGCCACCGGGGCAGCCGGTGAACTGCGCGTGGATCACGACTCCGCCACCGGGTTACCCGGCCCCGTGCGCATCCTGGCCGGGCCGATCCACCGCGGGACCGCACCCGCGGCGGTGGGGGTGGTGACCGCCAGCCTCGCCGGGCGCGATGCTGCGGTAGCCGATCTCGGCGAGGAACTCGCCGTGGCCTTGCCCCTGGTCCTGATCGCCGCTGCCGGCGGGGCCTACCTGCTGACTGCGGCGGCGTTGCGTCCCGTGGAGCGGATGCGTGCCCGGGCCGCCGCGATCACTCCCACCGACTCCGACCCGCGGCTGCCGGTCCCGCCAGCTCGCGATGAGATCGGCCGACTCGGCGCCACCCTCAACGCCCTGCTAGGCCGCCTACACACCGCACTGGCCCGCGAACGGCAATTCACCGCGGATGCCAGCCACGAACTGCGCACCCCGCTGAGCATGCTCACCACCGAACTAGAACTTGCCCTGCACCGGCCCCGCGAGCCCGCCGAGCTCACCGCGGCTTTGCGCTCAGCGCTCGAGGAAACCGACCGGCTGTCCCGGCTGGCCTACGACCTTTTGCTCACCACCACCGACGACTCCCAACCGGGTAACCAGCACGCCCCACCCATACCGCTGCGGCCGGTGCTGGAATCCGCGCTGGTGCGCTACCCCCACGTCACGGAAGGCACCGTAACCCTGGACTGCCCCGATGGGCTGGCCGTCTGCGCCGCGAGCGACGACCTAACCCGCGCGGTGGCCAACCTCATCGACAACGCGCTGCACCACGGCGCCGCCCCGATCATCCTCACCGCCCACCTCGGTGACACAAACACCGGCCAACCCGTCGTTCACCTAGAGGTCCGCGACCACGGGCCAGGCATCGACCCCCACTTTCTGCCTCGCGCCCTAGACCGCTTCACCCGCGCCGACCCCGCCCGCACCGGCACCGGCGCCGGCCTCGGCCTCGCCATCACCGCCGCACTAGCCCGCCGCAACTGCGGAACACTCACCGCCGCTAACCACCCCCACGGCGGAGCCAAACTCACCTTGACCCTGCCAGCACCGACCCCACCACCACCCGCGCCCACCGCACAACCACCAACCCCACCCTCGTCAGAATGCCAATAACCATGCCCAGCTGGGATGCCATCACCAACGACGCCGCACTGTCCGCAATACCCGCCACCCTGCCGGCCCTGGCCGCCCCCGAACACCCACCAGCGATCCTGGGGCCAAAGCCACCGCAGCCTTCGCTGAACCCGGGGCGTGAAACGTGATCCTGCGCGGAACTCCAGCCAACAGCCCAACGCAGCCGTACACCTGACTGCGTCAGGAGTCACCGCCTGATAAGCGCACCAACTCGGCCAGCGCTGCCAGCCGGATCGTCAGCTCGGCATCGGTAAGCCTGGGTGCCTATTCGGCCAAGGTGATCATCTGCCGCAGCAGCATCACCACGACGAGACGATCCGGCCAGGGCCGCGGGCTCACGTCGCGTCACCGCGGCAGCGTGGGCAGATCTGTAGCTGATCAGGTGGCGCTGATAGGCGGGCGGGGATGCCGTCGATCGGGTGGAGCATCGGCACAAGATCGCTCCGCAGCGGGCGGTGACGGTGCCGTCCGCGGCTATCGCAGAGGCCAGATGGGTGTCCTCATCGCGGTAAGACCTTAGATACCGCTCGCAGTGCTGGCGGTGGCCGCCGTGGTTTTGTTCACCGGCACAGGGTGCTGTGAACCTGTGCCTAGCGGTTCGCAGCTTGCTAACGCCCGGCGTCGACGCCGAAGCGATGACGCAAGCTGTCCAGTTCCCAGACCCGGCGCCGGGCACGTCGGTCCAAGGCCAACACGAGATCCCGGGCGATGGGGTCATTGCGGATCCGTGAGGGGGCGATCCGGGCAGCAGTGTCGATGTACTGCAAGGCCTCGGTGTCCCGGTCACCGCCGGACTGCGCGTATGCCCGGGACAGATCCAGGTGGACCCCCGCGCGTCGATCCGCCGAGCCGAGCGCGGTCAGGGTCACCGGAGAAGCATCGAGCGTCTCAGCGGCAGTGGGTCCGCGGTCCAACTCGACGGCAATCGCCAGCGACCAGGCGGCGACGTTGGCCGGTCCGAAGTGGTAGTGGTAGGCGTTGCGTTCACCGGTGGCCTTCGCTAGCTGGCGAGCCTCCGCGAGATGGGTATCCGCCTCAGCGGCCCGGTTCTCCCGCGCAGCCAACTGCGCGCCGACCAGGTGCAGCATGCCGTAACCCTCTGCGGGGGAGGTGTCGGCGGTCGAGGGGTCCGCGTACGGCTCGGCCGCGGCCAGTGCACCGGCAAGTACGGTGCGGGCCCGATGCCGCGCACCGAGGCGCACCAGGGCGCCGACGCGCGTCATTCCGGCCAGGCTGACCAGCTCTGCGCGATCGGTCAACGCCGCAGCCTCGGTGGCACGCTTGGCCGCCAGCGTCGATAGCTCACCGTTGCCCAAGGGTCGCGCGATCCCCGCCGCGACGATGCACGCCTCGGTCAGCGCGACCAGGGCCGCGCGGCGAACGTCAGGTGTCCCCGACACCGCATGGACGTATAACTCCGTAAGTGCCGCGCCCAGACCCTGACCAGCAAGCTGGTAGCGAGTCTCGTCGACGTGCCGGTTGGCGGCAGCAACCAGGGCCGCTAGCTGCTCGACTGGCCGGGCCGCAGCGAGGCCCCTCACATGGCCCCGGATCGTCCACGTCGCGGCATCGATGTCAAGACGCTGCGCGCTGTACGCGGTGGCCTACGGCCAGGCTGGACATCGCCACCGCGACGAGATCAACGGCCACGAGGAGGGGCCGGCCGGGGAGTAGGTGCCTGCCAGCAGCGTGAGGTGACGGAGACCCGTTGTGTCAGCCGTGCTTGTCCCGAAGGGTCAAGGTTTTGCTACGTAGCACTACCCATGTGCCTACCGGGTCGTCGTCGGGCTGGCCGATGGTCACGGTGTCCATGCAGGCCCGCATGATCGGAATGCCACGGCGGCGGTTTTCGTCATCGATGGGTGGCGGCCCGCCTGCAGCCGTGGTCGCGCACGATGATGGTGACCCGGCGCTGCCCGGGCGGTGTTTCCTGAATCCCCCCGCGGATGTCCACCATGCCCACATTCGGTCGGGGTCTGGGTCACTATTTGTTGCCTCGGCGGACAACTGTTATGCGTAGGACTGTCTTACCTTATCGGCCAGGGTGGTCTGGGTTAGCACTCATCTCAGCTTAGTAACAAGCACCCTGTTGAGTGATGGCGCTTTCACCGTTTCAGGAAGCTTCTTGCCAAAGCCAGGCTTCAGCTCTGGCAGCCCAGGATCCCCTGCACAGTTGCGGAGTGGAAATGGCAGGTCAACTACAACACAACGCAGGGCGCCGCGCCGCAGCTCCTGGGGGCGTTCCGCTGCGGCGCGGAGCCGCCGGTTCGCGGCGAGATGCCGGCGGGCCTTCTTGGTGCGGGCGCCCGGTTGGGTTTCGCCCGATCAGGATGCCGCCGTCGATGTCCTGGCGTGGGTAGGCACTGCTTACTGAGTGGGTCATACAAACCAGTCACAGACATTCTCAGCGCTGCTGCCCTTCCCGCG
>DASQVU010000098.1:0-11986 GCA_035640615.1 Pseudonocardiaceae bacterium | reverse complement strand
CGACCACCGAACACGGGGGCTATCCTCTGCAGCAGCATCTCAGCAACATCCTCGGCGGAGACCTCATCAGGGCGGCCGGTCTCGACGGTGCTCTGGTAGCCAGCAAGCGGGGCGGCGACTTCCTCCTGGACATCGGGCAGGACTTCGCCATCGGCTATACCAGCCACAACGCCGAGCAGGTGACACTCTATTTGGAGGAAAGCTTCAGCTTCCGCGTCGCCGAACCTTGGAGCAGCTGTCGTCCTCACAAGGGCTAACTCAGCACAATCTAACTCGGAATCTAACCCATGACATATCGGCCACCGGCATGCGCACGGGCTACTACCCCGGTGTGGTGTTGGCCGCGTCCCTTTGACGCCTCACCCTGACCGGGATCTCACCGAGCCCAGCGGCACCCGCGTGAATCCGAGCGGCAAGCCGACCAACAGGACTAGAGTCTATGACTAGGTGAGAAGGGAAAGTCTCGGGTGAAGTTTGGTGCCGTTACCACCCCCAACGTCCTCGATGCCGTGCTATTGCTGTTGTTGGTTTACGTATTGTTTCGAGGCTGGCGGCAGGGGGCGGTATCCCAGATCGCCGCGTTCGGCGGTCTGGTACTTGGGCTACTGGTGGGAATGTGGGCGGCGCCTTGGATCGGCGGGTTGTTCGTCGACGAGCCGGGGCGGGGCCTGGCGCTCTTGACGCTTGGCGTGTTGTTCTTTGCCGCGCTGCTGGGCCACGGTATCGGTGTCCGCATCGGCTTACGCCTGCACCGTGCCGTGGACCGGGTCGGGGTGGGCAAGGTGGACGGGGTTGCGGGTGTAGGGGTTGGCGCTCTCGGCTTGATGCTCGTTGTCTGGCTGCTGTCCAGTGTGCTGGCGCAGGGCCCATTCCCCGGCCTCGCGCAGCAGATCCGTGGCTCGCAGGCCATCCAGGCCCTCGACGCCGTATTGCCGCCGTCCCCGGACGTTGTCGGCCGCATCTCCGGCTACCTCGATGGGCAAGGCTTCCCGCAGGTCTTCGCCGGCCGCGGGATCACCGCGCCGCCCGCGTCACCCACTGCGGATGAAGCCGTGCAGGCTGCGGCTGCGGCTGGGCAACCAAGCACGGTGCAGATCCGGAGCCTTGGCTGCAGTGGCAAGATCGGCCTCGGGTCTGGATTCGTTACCCAGCCGGGGTTCGTCGTCACCAACGCCCACGTCATTGCCGGCTTCGACTGGTTGCGTGTGCGGGATGCGGCCGGCGAGCATTCGGCTGTCGCGATTCACGTCGATCCCGCGCTCGACATCGCCGTGCTGTCCACGGATGTGCACGCACCCGCGATCGGCTGGACCGACATCGCGGCTACCCGCGGCACCGAGGGGGCGACGCTCGGATTCCCCGGCGGGCAGTCGCAGATGGTGGTGCAGCCGGCGACGGTGCAGAGCCGAATCGAAGCTATCGGACGCGATATCTACGGACAGGGCAGCGCGCGGCGCGAGATCCTCGTCCTCGCCGCCGCCGTGAAGCAAGGAGACTCTGGTGGACCCTTCGTCACCAGCGCCGGCCTCGTCGGCGGCGTCGTGTTCGCCGGTGACCCCAGGGACCGCACCATCGGATACGCGCTCACCGCTGAACAGATCCGTCCCGGCATCGCGGCCGCGATCGCCCGCAACCAACACGTCGACGTCGGCGCCTGCCGGTTCTGACTCTTCGGCCCCTAACACGCACTGCCAAGAGAGGTGGCCGGTCGCGCTTCCCAAGCGGTGTTCGTGGTATACCCCGAACCGGCTCGATGCTGCTACTGGTGCCTTCGCACCCACGACCGGTGTGATCTCGGGGTTGCGCTCACTGACGCACCCGGGGTGCGACTACACCACCATCCAGGGTCTAGTCCTGGCAAAGCTTGGGTGATTTCCTGAGGTGCTTTCGTTCGGACCATGGCCTGCGGGTGGTTAGCGGGGCGGTAGCGTGCCAGGTACTCCCGTGATCGGCTGACGGCGAGCTGCACGATGGTCGCGACAATAGGCCCCGGCAGGGCGATCGCAGCGCGAGCGGGTTGCGGTCCTCCTCCTCAGCGCCACCGAACAGACCAACGAATGATGCCGTGTTGGGTAGGAAGCTGATCACGCTGGCCAGCGCACCAGTCACGCTGGAGATCAGGATGTCCCGGTTGTGCACATGGGAGAGCTCATGGCCCAGCACAGCGCGCAGGTCCCGCTCGTTGAGCATCCGCAGCAAGCCGATGGTGGCACACACGGCCGCGTTGCGGGGGTTACGTCCGGTGGCGAAAGCGTTGGGTGCCTCGGTGGGGCTGACGCAGAGCCGCGGCATCGGCTGGTCCGCAGCGGTAGCCAGCTCGCGGACGATCCTGTGCATCACCGGCTGTTCCATCTGGCTGACTGGCCCGGCACGCATGACCGCAGAGCCTGGTTGGCGTCTTCCTGCTTCCCTCAAAGCGCAGTCGTACCAATTCGTCGGGAACAGCGAGTCGGGTTTTAGGTGACTGCTGATGACGGTGACCGACGCCGAACTCGCGTTGGCAGCTGGTCTCTGGACGACTCGGCGCGCAAGAGTGCCGACTCTAGAAAGTAATATGTAATCGGTTCGTCAACGGCTCCATGATTTCTTATCAGACAGCTTCGAACAGTTGATGCATCGTCATGCAGGTTGACAATCGATTGATAGAGAATTTACTTCGCGAACGTCGGAACAGCGGTCAGTCGTCAGGCCCGGGACTGCCGGCCGGGTATTCCTGCAACGCCACCTCATCATCACGCCAGGCCTCGAGCACCGGCTCGACGATGCGCCAGCATTCCACGGCTGTGTCCCCACGCACCGATAGCGTCGGGTCGCCCTCGAATACTCCTTTCAGAACCTCACCGTAGGCGGACAGGTCGCCAGGACCGAAGTCCGCTTCCATCGTGACCGGGTCGAGCACCAGCGGGTCGCCCGGGCCATTGATGTTCACGTCGAGGTCAAGCCGATCCGGGTCGAAGCCGATGCGCAGCCGGTCGGGCCGGTCGTAGCCGATCAGACCGGTGGGCACCCACGGCGGCTGCTTGAATGTGATCACGGCCTCCTTCCGCAGGGCGCTCAACGCCTTGCCCGCCCGCATCCGGAAAGGCACTCCGGCCCACCGCCAGGTGTCCACCGCCAACACCACCTCAGCGAACGTCTCGGTATTCCGGGCAGGGTCAACACCCTCCTCGTCCACGTACGACGGCAACCGGCGCCCAGCGATCTCGCCGGCGATGTACCGCGCCCGGCGGCTCGACTTCGCGGGATCAGCCCATACCCGGGTGGCGCGCAGCACCTGAGCCTTACAATCGCGGAAATCCCTGGACTCCAGGGTGCTCGGGGCCTCCATCGCAAGCAGGGCTAGGACCTGCAGCGAGTGGCTCTGGATCATGTCAATCAGCGCACCCGCGCCGTCGTAATATCCGGCCCTTCCTTCTAGCGCAAGCGTCTCGTCGAAAACGACGTCGACGCACTGGACGTGCCCGGCGTTCAGCACAGGCTCGAACATCCGGTTGGCGAACCGCAATCCCACGATGTTCAGCACCGTCGACATACCCAGATAATGATCAACGCGGTACACCTGGTCCTCCGGCACCAGCCGCGCCAGCAGGTCGTTAAGAGCCGCAGCACTAGCAGCGTCGGTACCGAACGGCTTCTCCATCACCAGCCGCGTGCCCTCGGGTAGTGCAACACGGGTCAGTGCTTGACACGCCCTCACCGTGACCAGCGGTGGTAACGCGAAGTAGATGACCACGCGTCCGTGGCAAGCGTCCAGCAGCCGTCGCAAGTCGCCCTCTAGGGTGACGTCGGCTCGAAGGTAGCGCGCACCCTCCACGACCGCCTCTGCCCGCGCCCCGCTGGCGTTGCCGGCGGCAAACGCATCAGCGACGAGCTGACGCCAGCGCTGGTCGTCCCAATCGTCCCGACTGGAGCCGATCAGCGCTAAGCTGCCGATCCTGCCCCGTGTCAACAGCCCGCCCAGGCCTGGTAACAGCAATCGCGAGGTCAAGTCGCCGCTTGCCCCCAGGATCAACAGTGTCTGCGTTGCGCCGCCGTTGTTCGCCGGTCTCGGACCATGCGAAGCACTCGAGCCGGCGCCTGACCACGCGGGCGTCATAGCTTCACTGTGTCATCTGGCCGAAGACCGCCTCCATTCGGCACGGCAGAACGTGCAAAGCTGCGGATGAGGTCAGATTGGCAGAGGCGGTGGTGAGACGCTGCATCGCGATCCATGGCCGTGCTGCGCCTCTGAGCGTCGGGACACTGTGCAAAAGGCGTCTTCGACACCGACGAGCTGATCGCCCGCACCGATCAGCTCGCGCCTTCCCAGCGCCACCACCCACTACCGCTGAATGCCTCCCGCCTGGTGGCCGTGGGGTTTTCCAACGGCGCCAACATCGCGGCCACGCTGCTGTTGCGCCACCCGCGGCTGCTGCGGGGCGCCGCGCTCTTCGCCCCGATGGTCACCCTGGATGATCCGCCGATGGTTGACGCATCCTTGCCCAGGCCACCACCTGGCTGGGCAAGCTTCGGGCGGCCATCAGCACCGCACCACTGCCCTGAACCCGAAGTATGTTGAGGCGAAGCCAATTGCGACCGGAGATCGGGGTTGACGGGCGTCTCGTGGTCGAGCGGATCGCGGCCTAGGAGAACGACCTTTCCCAGCTCATTGTGCAGCCGGGCGGGACGTGGGGAACTCCTGGTAACGGACGTAGCCGGGGATCGCCATTAGCCGGGTCTCCTGAGGCGAAGCCCGCGGAGCAGTCTCACGATCGCGGAGATGCTGCGCTCCTTGGGTGGCACGGGCACCGAGAGTTGTCTACTGCCGAGGAGTGCTGCGGCGGCCTATCCGGGATGGACGCGGGAGAACTCCATGATCTCCACCGCGGCGATTCGGATGAGGATGACGGTGGCTTGCAGCGGCGACTCCGGCGTGGGGGACTGGTGGACGGTGAGGTCGTGTGTGAGTTGCCGAGTCACGTGTAGCGACCGGGACACGGCTCGCTGCCGGGTGGTGCGATCGTCGGGGTTCTGGGCGAGATCGCCCAGCGTGTCGGAGAGTTCATGCACGTGCGGCGCGAGCCAGCTGCCATCGGAGCCACGTAGCGCGACAGCGGTTCGGATCAGCATGAGACAACTGTCGCCCAGGATGTCGAGATGAAGGGCGTTCTCCTTCTCGCGCGCAACCGGCGCGGCCTTCCACCGCCACACCAGGGAGTGACCGGCCACGCGGGTGCTCGCCTGCCGCGCCCGCGCCAGCTCAGTGAGATGGTCCCGAATCTTGGGTAAGGTCTCGACGGCCCGCCCGGCCACCTCCTGATCGCTGTCCGCAAGAGCCTGCCCGGTCAGCCGAAGCCCCTTGGCAAGTCCCGTCAGAACAACGGCTTCTGCGCGATGGAGCAGCCTGAGGGGCTCGGGCGAGAACAGGAATTGGGTGAACACGAGCGCCACACCCGAACCGATCAACGCGTCCTCGAGCCGTTCGACTCCAATCTCCCCGTTGCCCACCGCGACGGTCAGTATGGCACCCACCGCTGCCTGGGCCACGGTGACCCGGGCCCCACCGGTCGCTCGGGCGATGGCCATCGCGATGAATAGGGCGATGGCTAGACGGCCAGAGCCGCTGCCGAAGCCGGCAAGGGTGATTTCACCGACCACGATGCCGACGACCACTCCTTGGAGCAGGCGTAGGGCGTTCGAGCCGCGTTCCCCGAAGACTGCATTGAGCGCGACGACCGCCGCGATCGGAGCAAAGAAGGGGTCATGGTGGTCGAAGACGCGCTTGGCGAGGACCCACGCCACCGTTCCGGCCACGGTCTGTTGGACCAGGGCCCACGCGCCCGTGACGAGTCGCTCCCGTGCCCGTTGCACGCCCGCCCGGACGTGGCTCAGCGTGGCCGTGGTTACGGACCGCACGCCTCGCGGACCCTCCTCGAGTGACGTCATGCGGTGACCTCCGTCTGGGCGCCGGCATGCCGCTACGACGGTATCGATCGACGCCTCGGCCGGGATCTGTCCGGATTCCGTTGATCGCTGAGTTCATGGGGGAGGTGTCGAAGCCGAACAGGACCTCTCGAGGGCGGCTCCGCGAGCAGGGTGGCGTAGGTCGTGTTCGGCTTCGCTCCCCTGCTGGTTGCCGCGGTGACCACGCGGCCTCCTCGCCTGGCCTCGAAGAATCGATCACTTCCCGATGACGTATCGTTGTGATTCGGTGACAATGCCCGAACAAGCCTACCCAAGGGACGGGGTCATTCAGGTTGAGCAGGTGACCGGCCCAGTGGCCTACCACGGCGAGGGACCGGTGTGGTGGCCTGGGTGGGGAGGTTTGCGTTGGGTCGACATGCTGGCCGGGGACGTGCTATCCCTGGGCGGCGACGGCAGCGTCAGCCGACACCACGTTGGCGCCGTCGCCGCAGCGCTTCGCCCGCGCCGCGGCGGTGGAGCAGTGATCGCAGTGGAGCGGGGATTCGCCCTCGAAGGCTCCGACGGCTCTCTCAGACTCCTGCCCGAGCTGTGGTCGGGGCAGGCGGTGCGCATGAACGAGGGCGGCTGCGACCCCGATGGACGGTTCTACTGCGGGTCGATGGCCTACGACCAGCAGCCGGGAGCTGCCAGCCTGTATCGACTCGACACTGACCTCACTGTCCGGGTGGTGTTGAGCGGCGTCACTGTCTCGAACGGGCTGGAGTGGAGCCCCGACGGCTCCCGGGCCTACTACAACGACACCGCGACGCACCGGATCAGCGTGTTCGACTACGACCCCGAGTCCGGGCTCTCGGGTCGGAGAACGTTCGCGGAGATCGCTCACGGCGGTCGTCCGGACGGCTTGACCGTAGACTCCGAGGGCGGCGTGTGGACGGCCATCTCCAACGGCGGCGTCGTGCATAGGTACTCCGCCGCGGGCAGGCTTGAGGAGGTGGTGGCGGTTCCCGCGCGGAAGGTTACTGCCTGCACGTTCGGCGGAGAGCAGCTGGACCAGCTGTTCATCACCACCTCCCGGGAAGGGCTGCCGGAGGGCGAGGATCCTCTTGCGGGCGCACTGTTCATGGCCAGTCCTCAAGTCGTGGGTCTGCCGGCACGGGAGTTCGCGGGATGATCGGGCGGCTCGTCGTCTTCGGGGCGACCGGCGACCTCAGCGGCCGCTTCCTGCTTCCCGCGCGGGCGCAGCAGTCCACTGCCAGCTAGCTTCCCCCTGACTTCAGTGTGGTGGGGCAGCCGACAGGGTGGGATGAGGCCGACTGATGCCGGGCTCGCCAGGTGGGACGCGCTGGACTATCCGACATGGCCGCAGCACTGAACGCGGGTCGGGTCGCCCGCCTGATCTATGACACCGAGATCCGCTATACCGCTCCCTGAGCGCCGATGGAGCGTTGTACGCGGACGCCGAGGTGGAAGCCAGCGGCGAACCCAGCACGCCCGAGCCGCGGTTGACCGGGCGGCTCGTTTAGTGGGCGCTCGCCACCGGAGTCCGGTCAAGGATGCCGCCGGCGCGTCCTGAGCGAGGCTGCAGGCATTAGCGCGCTCCTCCGGTGGTAAGGACGTGGACGCCGTGACGCGCGGTTCGCCGAGCACGGCGACCGCTACCGGAGTTGGCGGAGATCGACCGCCCGACGCGGTACGGGGCCGCCTCTACTGAGCAGAGCCGGCTAGGCTAGGAGGTGGCGGCAGCATCAACTTTCGAGTTGCTGTTCGTCAGTCGTGCCGGGTCGAGATCCAGCCGGCGCAACAGTTGTGCGTTAAGGGCCACCATGATGGTCGACGCCGACATCAGCACGGCTGCGACCGCCGGCGAGAGCACGACTCCGGCGGAGGCGAGCACACCGGCGGCCAGGGGAACCGCCACCACGTTGTATCCGGTCGCCCACACCAAGTTCTGCCACATCTTGCGGTAACTGGCCTTGGACAGCTCGATCACTGACAGGACAGCTCGGGGATCGTCGGAGGCCAGGACAACGCCTGCGGACTCAATCGCCACGTCGGTGCCGGCCCCGATCGCGATGCCGACGTCAGCGCGGGCCAGGGCCGGCGCGTCGTTCACGCCGTCGCCGACCATGGCAACTCGGTGTCCACGCTTTTGGAGTTCGTTCACTTTGGCGTCCTTGTGCTGGGGGAGGACCTCTGCGAACACCTCGTCGATTCCTAGGTCAGCAGCGACCGCGTCGGCGACCTGACACGCATCGCCTGTGATCATCGCGACGTTCACCCCATCTGCGTGCAGGGCGTCGATGGCATGCCTGGACTCCTCGCGCGGTGCATCCTCCAGGGCGATGGCCCCGATCACCTTGTCGCCTTTGATCACGTGGAGCACGGAGGCGCCTCGCTCGACCCAGCCGTGGGTTCGGGATGCAAGTACCGCGGGCACATCGGCACCGAGTTCCTGGAGCAGCGCAGGGCCACCGACCGCGACTGGTTCACCGTCCACGACCGCCTGGACGCCACGTCCGGGCAGGGACCGGAAGTCACGGGCGTGCTTGGCGGAGCCGTTCGCCGCGTGAACGATGGCGCGTGCGACAGGGTGCTCGCTGTCGGCTTCAACCGCCGCGGCGAGGTCGAGCAGCTCTGTGTCAGTGAGACCGTCCAGGGTCACGGCACCGGTCACCAGATGCTGGCCCTGGGTCAGGGTGCCGGTCTTATCGAACAGGACCACGTCGACCCTGCGCATCCGTTCCAGAGCGATGCGGTTCTTGACCAGAACGCCGGCGCGTGCAGCGCGTTCGGTGGAGATCGCGATGACTAACGGGATGGCCAGCCCCAGGGCATGCGGGCAGGCGATCACCAGCACGGTCACGGTCCTGGTGACCGCGTCGTCCATCTTGCCGAGCAAGGCCCACACGGTGAAGGTGACGACGGCGGCGCCGGCGGCGAAGTAGAACAGGAAGCCCGCCGCCCGATCGGCCAGCGCCTGGGCCCGTGAGGAGGACGACTGCGCGTCGGCGACCAGCCGCTGGATCCCGGCCAGCGCGGTGTCCTCACCCACAGCCGTCACTCGGACCCGGAGGGCGCTGTCGGTCGCCACCGTCCCTGCCACGACCGAGTCACCGGGACCACGGGCGACGGTCCGAGACTCGCCGGTGATCATGGACTCATCCACCTCGGCCTGCCCCTCCACGACCGTGCCATCCGCGGGCACCCGGCCACCGGAGCGCACCAGGACGACGTCACCGTTCGCTAGTTCCGCCGCTGGCACGATCTCGATACGGTCACCGGTAACTAGCTCGGCGGTGTCGGGCAGCAGTGCGGCCAAGGCGTCCAGCGCCCCGGAGGCGGCGCCCAGGGCCCGCATCTCCAGCCAGTGGCCGAGCAGCATGATGACAATGAGCAGGGCGAGTTCCCACCAGAAGTCCAAGTGGAAACCGCCGATGCCCAAGGTCGTCGCCCAGGAGGCGACGAAGGCCACCGTGATCGCCATCGAGATCAGCAGCATCATCCCCGGTTGACGTGCCTGAAGCTCGCTCCAGCCACCGATCAGGAACGGTCGGCCGCCGTAGCAGAAGAGGACCGTGCCCAGCACCGGCGAGATCCATGAAGCACCGGGGAAATCCGGCGCGGAGTAACCGAGCAGATGCCCCACCATCTCGCTGAAGAACACGACGGGGAGAGCGAGCGCGCACGAGACCCAGAACAAGTCACGGAACTGCGCTGCATGGTCGCCATGGCCGGCGCGGCCGTGCTGCTCACCGCGGTGGGCGTAGTGGCCGGCATGGTCGGCGGCAGGCTCAGCATGTTGCCCATGATGTGCCGCCTGTACCGGGAGCCGATGCTGGTCATCGCCGTGTTCCATGGGTGTTGCTCCTTGCGGCCGCACCGGTTCACACGGTACCAACGCTACCTGCTACGAGAACTTGAACGTGAAGTCCGTGAGTTACGGATGAAAACCGAGTTTTTGGGAAAGGCGGCGGCCTTCTTCGCGCAGGAGTATCGGTGAGCGAGAAGTTCGCGTTTATCGATGCGGAGAAGGCCCGGTATCCCACCGCGAAGATGTGTGTCTGGCTGGAGGTGCCCACCTCAGGTTATTACGAGTGGCGCGACCGACCGCTGTCGGTCACCGCGCAGCGGCGCACGCGTTTGGCCGCGCTTGTTCAGGCGATTATTGACGAGTCCGAGGGCACCTACGGGTATCGCCGAGTGCACGCCGCGCTGGCCCGCCAGGGAGAGAGTTGTGGCCCCGAGCTGGTCCGCGACATCATGCGTGAGCTGGGCTTGGTGGCGTGCCAGCCTCGTCCGTGGCGGCCGACGACTACCCAGGCCGGTGAGGGTGGCACCGCGGTTGCTGACTTGGCGGGGCGCGATTTCAGCGCGGACGCGCCGGGGCACGAAAATGGTTGGTGATATCACCTATTTGCCGACACGGGAGGGTTTTGCTTATCTGGCCACGGTCCTCGACTGCTGCACCAAGGAATGCATCGGGTATGCGATCGCCGCTTACATGCGCGCCGAGCTGGTCATCGACGCGCTGCGCATGGCCGCCCGCAACTACTGTCTGCAATCCGGAGCGATTTTCCACACCGATCGAGGGTCGCAGTATCTTAGCCAGGCGTTCGCCGAGGTCGTCGATCAGCTCGACGTGCGTCATTCAGTCGGGCGGGTAGGATCGTGTTTTGATAACGCTCAGGAGGAATCGTTCAATGCGACACTGAAGGTTGAGCGAGTGAACCGAACTGTGTACCCAACGCGTGAACACGCCCGCAAAGACGTGGCACGCTACATTGAGTTCCGCTACAATACCAAACGGCTTCACACGGCGCTGGGCTACCGAACCCCACAAGAAGCTCGCGCCGACTACCAGAATCAACAGCAGGCGGCCTAACAACACGAATAAGATCTATCCGGAAAACGTGGGGCAGCCCAATGAACCCTTGGTCAGCACACCGCAGTTGTTGCTCCGGGACGAAGGGTCGCGTAGCGGCAGGCTCTCAAGATCGACACCCCGCTTTACCCCCACATTGCGGCGGTACATAGTGGCAAACGTTCAGCACCGATAAGCGGTCCCATTCGGTATCACCGCAGCTAGCGGGCGCTGTCGAGTAGTGTCCGGCACAGACCAGTGGGTTCGGCTTCGAATCGAAAGGTCGGCGGTTCGACCCCGCCCCTGGCCACCGCCTTCGTACTGCGTAAATTTTGTTCTAAGACAATCTTTGTTTGATCTTTGTCCAACCGGCTGTCCAGTTTCGGGGCTTACATTGCCTCCGGGGGGCACGCGCGACACAGGCCTGGCTGATCGATCCGGGTAACTCACCACCATCTACCTTGTCTGTATGTTCACGTGCTGGCATGGACAAGGGGATGATGGTTGAGACGTCCGCGTTTGTAGACTATAATCCTGGTCTATGAGCACGATCCCGTTGTCGGAAGCGAAGGCTCGACTCTCCGAGATCGCTGACGAGGTCGGCCGCACGCATGAGCGCGTCCACATCACCCGCAACGGCCGGGAATACGTCGTGCTGCTCGCCGCTGAGGATCTCGAGTCCCTGGAGGCGACCCTGGAGCTGCTCGCCGACAGGCGCGCCCAGGCGCGTATCGCCGCCGCAGAAACTGACTTCGCTACCGGTGATGTGCTCGACGAGCAGCACGTGCGAGCCCTGATGGACGAGCGAGCCCGGACCCGACCCGAGTGATCTACCGGGTTCAAGTTGCCCGTACCGCGGCACGCCAACTCGCCGAGCACCTGCCCGAGGCCGTCGCCGCGGCTTGCGTGGAATTCCTGTATGGCCCCCTGGCTGAAATCCCTCATCGGGTGGGAGCGCTGCTGCGCAAGCCCTTTGACGGCTATTGGCGGGCTCGGCGCGGGGAATACCGAGCTTGCTACACCATCGATGAGAGCACTCATACCGTCAAGGTTGTCGACATCAGCCACCGGCGTGACGCCTACCGTTGATGACGATCAAGCGACGGCCGGTGTCCGAGCTGAGCCGAGGATACCGATATGTGGGTTAAGGCACTCGGCGAAGGTGATTTGCTGCTGCGTTAGTTCCGAACGCCGGCTTTCCAACGAACTGTCCAAATTCTA
>DASQVU010000097.1:0-9658 GCA_035640615.1 Pseudonocardiaceae bacterium | reverse complement strand
TCGAGCGGACCAACGCGTTGGAGCCGCCCTTGGTTTCCCGCCGGATCTCGGTGATCGGGGCGGAGGGCGTGGTCGTGGGAGCGGGGTAGGGGTGATCGGTGCTGCCGACCTTGGGTACCCGCACCGTGGTCACCTTGTAGATCGACTCCTTGGACACCGGGTCCCATTCGGCGCGGGTCGCATGCAATCTCCGAATCGGGGGTATACGGCTAGCAGCGTCCCCAGGTATGCACCGAGGGGGTCAGCGAGAAGCTCTGGGAGGCATCCATCGCTAGCGCTGCACGGACCGGGCTAGGACATACCGGGCAGGGTCTGCGCGAGTTCACTGATGAGCCCGGTCGAGCACGCCCGCGTATCGTGGTGCTGGGTGCTGGGTTCGCCGGGCTGAATGCAGCACGCGCCCTGCGCCGGGTCGATGCGGATGTCACGCTGCTGGACAAGAACAACTATCACACGTTTCAACCATTGCTTTACCAGGTCAGCACCGGTTATCTCCCGCCGGAAGAAGTAGGTGCCGCGCTGCGGACGGTGTTTCGCCGGCAATCGAACCTGACCGTGCGGCTCGGCGAACTGGTCGCCGTGGACTGGACCCAGCGGGTGCTGCACTGCCGGGACGGCTCCACGGTGGGCTTTGACTACCTGATCCTGGCAGCCGGTGCGCAGACGAACTTTTTTGGTGTGCCGGGCATGCGTGAATACAGCTGGCCGCTCTACACCCTGACCGACGCCGTCCGGCTGCGCCAGCACCTGTTGAGCATCCTGGAGCGGAGCGCGCAGCACGCTGGCCCCGGGGCGGGGCGGGTTCCGGTGATCGTGGTCGGCGGTGGGCCCACCGGGGTGGAGACGGCCGGAGCGCTCAGCTCGATGGCCCGTGAGCTCGTCGGGCCGGCGGCCAAGCTCGCCGTCACGCTCCTGGAAGCCGGTCCCCGGCTGCTGGGCGGCCTGAGCCCGCGCTCATCCCAGCGTGCGCTGATCGACCTATCGCGGCGCGGGGTCACCGTTCGCCTGAACCAACGCGTCGCCGCCGCGGACGCACACGGAGTGACTCTCGCCAGCGGTGAGCGACTCGCCACCGACACGGTGATCTGGGCTGCCGGGGTCCAGGCCAACGACCTGAGCCGGGCGCTCGGGGTGGACCTGAACCACCACGGCCAGATCATTGTCGACGCCGAGCTGCAGGTACCTGATCATCCAGGGGTGTTCGTCGCCGGTGACTTGGCCGCGAGCCCGCCCGCGGCGCCGCACGAGCGCGGGTTGCCGATGCTGGCCCCGGTGGCCATCCAGAGCGGGCGCCACGCCGGTGAACAACTCACCCGGCTGATCCAAGGCCAACCGCTGAAGACGTTTGGCTACCGGGACAAGGGCGTGATGGCGGTACTGGGCCGCGGCGACGCGGTCGCGGAGCTGCCCCTGTGGTCCCGTTCCGCCGGTCACTACCGGCTCAAGTTCGGCGGGCTGGTGGCCTGGCTGCTCTGGCTTGGCGTGCACATCGTCTACCTGATCAGCTTCCGCAATCGCCTGCAGGTCCTCATCGACTGGGCCTGGAACTACTTCACCTCCCGAGGCGCCGGAGCCATCCTGCTCGACCCACCAGAGCAAGCACCGCGCAATGCACCAACGCCAAGCCCACCAACCGCAGACAGCCTGACAACCGCCAAACCCCTCCTACCCGGGCACGATCGCCGAGAGGATCGCTGACTTTTGTGCGATGCCGGCTCGACGATCAGGAACCGCGCTACGAGTGGGACATTTGGCGACTTGGCGATTCCTGATCTTCTTCCGGAGATGCCGCGGTGAATGCATTGGTTCCGGCGCGGGCACGGAACGGTTCAAGGTCGGCGCGTTGCTGATTCGCCCGCTCGATCAGCTGGTCGAAGTCGATGTCGGGCAGGCGTGAGCCGAGGCCGGCGAGGTCGCGCAAGGTCGTCCACAGCAGTTTTTTACCGTCGATGCCCATAGCCAGGACGTCGAGCTCCAGGAATCGGCTAAGCGGTGAATACCCGCTCATCCGGCCGTTGGGCTTGAGCCGGCCTAAGCGCTCGGCGGCGACGGCCAGACCGATCTTCACGGGATTTATTCCGATTCCCAGCCGATGCATGACCTGCTGAAATGTCTCGACGTCCTCAGCGATTCCCGTCGAGACGCGGGCGAGCGCGTCCCCCATCGCCGTACCGCTGTTGTTGCGCTGCGCTCGACTAGCCAGTTCTCGCCACAGTATACCTAACGCGAGCTGGTCGTTCAGATAGATGCCAAGAAAGTCCTCCATGGCGATTGGGTACCCCGCACAGCAGCTCCGGAATCGTTACTACGCCAGCGAATTGAAATAAATCGTCTCCCTGTGACGCCCGTCGCAGCGCGACCGTGCTGCAGACCGCCGCCACCAGCCATACCGCCCAGGTGGCATCCAGCGGCTGGTACCCACCGGCAACCATCTTTGTCGTGTCGGGCCCTACTCCCGGGAGTGTCCGCCCGTGTTGTCACCGGGACGGTCGTGCCGCGCTGCGGGTTCGGTGTGCACGTAGGCCTCACTTCGTATCCGACCGACCATGCGGGGGTAGTGCAGCTCAAAGGCCGGTCGCTCGGAGCGGATACGAGGCAATTCGGTGAAGTTGTGCCGGGGTGGCGGGCAGGAGGTGGCCCATTCCAGCGAGTTGGCATATCCCCAGGGGTCATCAACGTCGACCCGCTCGCCGTAGCGCAGGGTGCGAAAGACATTCCACAAAAACGGCAGGGTGGAAGCACCCAACACGAAAGCGCCAAATCGGGGGCACCATGTGCAGGGTAGTAACCCCGTCACTGGGCAGGTAGTCGGCGTAGCGGCGCGGCATCCCCTCGGCGCCGAGCCAGTGCCGCACCAAAAACGTCAGATGAAACCCGATGAACGTCGCCCAGAAGGGGAATTTGCCCCACGCCTCGTCCAACATCCGGCCGGTGATCTTGGGGAACCAGAAATAGATACCGCCAAAGGTGGCGAACACGATCGTGCCGAAGAGCACGTAATGGAAATGCGCCACCACCAAGTTAGGTGTCGGTGACGTGCCAGTCGATCGCCGGGGCCGCTAGCAGCACGCCCGTGAGTCCACCGAGCAGGAACGTCAGCAAAAAACCGATCGAGAACAGCATCGGGGTCTCGAATGTCAGCTGCCCCCGCCACATAGTCCCGATCCAGTTGAAAAACTTGATCCCAGTGGGGACCGCGATCGAAAAGGTGGTGAACGCAAAAAGCGGCAGCAACACCGCCCCGGTTGCGTACATGTGGTGCGCCCACACGATGACCGACAATCCCGTGATGACCATAGTCGCGAATACCAGGGTCTTGTAGCCGAAAATCGGTTTCCAGCTAAAGACCGGGAAGATTTCCGTCACGATTACCAAAAAATGGTAGCGCGACGATGTAAACCTCGGGGTGGCCGAAATACCAGAACAGGTGCTGCCACAGGATCGCGCCACCGTTGGCTGGGTCGAACACGTGCGCCCCGAGCCGCCGATCGGCGATCCGGCCTAGTGGGCGGGGGTAACACGGCTGCCATCAACAGTCTCCGCATCTGAGTTCGCACCAACGGTCGCCGGCAAGTACCAACCCGAGCAGTGGTTCAACCCTGGCAATCCGCGGCGGGCGGATGATCCCGGTGCGGCTACCGCGCTGTCGGCACGCCAGCCATCTCCGCGGCTGCACCCGTGGTGCCGGACCGTGAACGCTTGCGGTCTCGCTGACCAGGCAAGGCGCGGCCTTGCTGGCGCCTATCTGTGGGGGCGTGAGGCAGGAGCGGGGTTTCACCGCCAACCGAAGGGGTACTCGCTCGGGATTGTGTGGGCGGTGAGGAGCGGGCATGGAGAACAGCAAGGGGACGCGCAGGCTGGTGGAGGGGCTGGGCTTGTTCAGCCTGGGCCTGGGTAGTGCACAACTGGTGGCGCCGGGGGCGATGAACCGGCTGGTCGGTGCGCACGATGACGCGAAGACGCGGGCCATGCAGCGCTGGCTGGGTGGTTTGAGGGAGGTTGCGCTGGGCGTCGGTATCGAATCTCACCGCAGACCCGCTTTGTGGCTGTGGACCCGCGTCGCTGGCGACGTGATGGACCTGAGCGCACTGGCCGCGGTGCTGGCCACCCGGGGAGGGCGTCCGGATGTGCGGCGCCGGGCGGCGATCGCCATGGCTGCCGTGGCGGGGGTGACCGTGGCCGACGTCGTGGCTGCCCTGCGGCTGAGCAGCATCTCAGGTAATGGTCAGGGCAGGGGCGCAATCAACGCCAGGGGATGGATCACGGTGAACCGGCCAGTGGAGGAGGTGTTCGCCTACTGGCAGAACCTGGAGAACCTTCCGCGATTCATGACCCACCTGCAATCGGTGCAGTCGATGAGCGATGGCCGTTCGCGGTGGCGGGCCGCGGGACCAGCGGGTGTGGAGATCGAGTGGGAAGCAGAGATCTCCGACCAGCGGATCAACGAGCTCATCGCCTGGCACTCGATCGGCGATGCGAGCGTCACAAACCGGGGCGAAGTCGAGTTCAGCCCGGCGCCTGGCGGGCGCGGCACCGAGATCCGCGTCCGGCTCAGCTATGACACGCCCGCGGGAAAGTTGGGGGCCACCATCGCCAAGCTGTTTGGCGAGGCTCCCGACCAGCAACTCCGCGATGACCTGCGCCGGTTCAAGCAGGTGCTGGAGACCGGTGAGGTAGTGCGCTCGGAGGGCAGCCCCGAGGGCACCAAGACCCGGCGGCAGCTATTCCAGCGCCCGGCCCAGCCCGTGAGTACCTGATCCCGACGAACCCGGAGTGACCGATCATGCGAGCCCTTACCTGGATGGGCAAGAACCACGTCGAGGTCCACACCGTCCCGGACCCGAAAATCCTCAACACCCGTGACGCGATCGTGAAAATCAGCTCCACCGCGATCTGCGGTTCGGACCTGCACATCTACGACGGTTTCATCCCGACCATGCGCAAGGGCGACATCCTCGGTCACGAGTTCATGGGCGAGGTGGTCGAGACCGGTTCAGCAGTGACCACCCTCAAGGTCGGCGACCGCGTCGTCGTGCCATTTCCCATCGCCTGCGGCCACTGCGGCGCCTGCGAACGTGGCCTGACTTCGGTGTGCGAAAACTCCAACCCCAACGCGGGAATCGCCGAAACGTTGTGGGGACACTCCCCGTGCGGAATCTTCGGATACTCCCACCTGCTCGGCGGCTACCCCGGGGGGCAAGCGGAATACGCCCGGGTGCCCTTCGCCGACGTCGGCCCGTTCAAGATTGAGGACGGCATCCCGGACGAGCAGGTGCTGTTCTTGTCCGACATCCTGCCCACCGGCTATATGGGCGCCGACATGTGTGAGATCACCCCCGGTGACGTGGTCGCGGTGTGGGGCGCGGGGCCGGTGGGGCAGTTCGCCATCGCCAGCGCTCGAATGCTAGGCGCCGAACGGGTGATCGCGATCGATCGGTTTGCCTACCGGTTGCAGATGGCCCAAGACAAGGCCGGCGCCACCGAAGTCATCAACTACGCGGAGGTCCCGGTCCTGGACACCCTTAACGAGCTCACCGCCGGTCGCGGGCCCGATGCCTGCATCGACGCCGTTGGCTTGGAGTCGCACATCGACGTAAGTCCGCTGCACGCCTACGACCGAACCAAGCAGATGCTCTTCGCCGAAAGCGACCGGCCACACGCGCTGCGCGAAGCGATCATGGCCTGCGCCAACGGTGGGGTGATCTCGGTGATCGGTGTTTACGGCGGGATGGTGGACAAGTTCCCCATCGGCTCGTTCATGAACCGATCCCTGCGGATGCGCGCCGGGCAGTGCCATGTCCACCGCTACATGGCACCACTCATGCAGCGAATCCGCGCCGGAGACATCGACCCCAGCTTCGTCATCACGCACCGGATGACACTAGACGACGCCCCGCGTGGCTACCAGATGTTCCGTGACAAAGAAGACAACTGCGAAAAAATCGTCCTGTCCCCCTAATTCGAGACGAGTACGGCCGCACAGCTGGTGAATGGGGAACAAAGAAAGGAACACGCCGGTGACCAACCTGGCAGGCCCATCCGACCGGCAAGAGAAACCACCAGCCGATAACTGTTTGGGCTCCCTCATCAACCCAGCACCAAGAATCACAGCGCAGTAACCAACCCGACGCCACCCACCGCAGCCGAGCGGCTGAAACTGAGTGTGCAGCACTACGGGCGGTAGGGATCCGCATCGTGGTCGTCGACGGGCAGCTCGACCTGCTGACCGCGCCGCTGCTCGAACAAGCATGCACGAGCAGCTCGCCGACGCACCACCACATCTGATCCTGGATCTGGAATCCGTGCGCTTTCTGGGCTCCAGCGGGCTGAGCTGCCTGCTGCGCGCCCGGGAGCTCGCTGAGCAGACTCCCGGATCGAGCTGCACCTCGCTGGGCTGATCACCCGCACGGTAGCGCGCGCCGTGCAGATCACCGGCCTGCTCGACATGTTCAGCACCTACCCGACTCTGGTCCACGCCGTGGTCGATGTGATGGCGATAAAGACCGCGCAAACGTGAACCGGTTAGATTATGGGGTGGCGGTTGTGGTGGATCACGCGCTGCTTGATGAACAGCACCCCGCCACCGAGCACCACGACCAGGAGCATGTCGAGTCCGACCCGGCGCAGCGCCTCCAGGGCGGTGACGAGCTGGCCCGCGGCCAGCTCCATACCGACCAGGGTGGCGGCGGGGACCAAGGCCAGCGCGATCAGGGCGCCGGGGATGACCGCGCGCCGGTAAGCGGTGACGATTACCAGGCCGGCCACCGCTCCGCAGGCCGAGACAACCCAATCTGCATTCGTGGGATGGGTGACGGTGCTGACCCCCTCACTGGCCGCAAGCGCCTCCGGGCTCGCCACCCCTAGCCCGGAAAGCAGCACATAGCCCACCGCCCCGGCGATGACCATCGCGAGGTAGCCGCCGGCCAGCGCGATGAGCGCCCGGCGGACGCCATACCAGCTGCCGCGGACCAATCCGGCGGCGAGTTTGGCCACGGGTTCGAACGCAGGGGCGATAATGGCCGCCGCGGCCAGCGCAAGGGCCTGCGGAACGGGGCTCGACACCAGGCCCGCGACGGCGATAACCGCTCCCAGGACCATCAGCGCGAGAAAGTTCGAGCTCAGCCGGCCCTGGTGGCGCAGAATGCGCTCGATTTCCTCCCACGGCGCCTCATCGGCGTCGTCATCGATGGCCCGCACGGCGGCCGGATCGATCAGACTTTGCAGTTCCCCGGTGCTCACCGTCACTTGGCCGTGCTGCTTGGCCTTCGCCGCGAGCGCGAGCACCGCGTCGACTTCTCGGTTGAGGGCCTGCACCGTGACCACGTCACCAGCTGGCTTCACGGATGCGCCGTGCACCACCGACAGCGTCAGTACACCGTCGAGCTTGCCCAGTTCAGCCAGTAAAGCCCCGGTCGTCTGACCCGGGACGGTGATCTCGATGGTGTGGTGCATCGCTGCTCCCGCTGTATGAGGCCGCGCTGGGCCCGTTTGCTACCGATCCTGTGCTGGCTCAGTGATGTCCTCGGGGACCAGGAGGTTGTGGTCCTGGATGGCGCGCAGGGACAGCGTCTTGTAACCGACCTCGTCGAACAGGACCGTCAGCCGGTCCGATTCAACCGACATCACGACGCCGTTTCCCCATTCGGCGTGGCGCACCAGGCTGCCCCAGGCGAACTCGCCGCGAGCGGCTGGTTGTTCCTCGGCAGTGCCGGTCTCGCAGGTATCGCAGTTGCCGCACGGGTGGGACAGGTGCTCGCCGAAATAGCCGAGCAGGTACTGCCGCCGGCACCTGGTGGTTTCGGCGTAGCCGCGCATCATCTCGATCCGGGACCGGACCAGCCGTTGGTGTGCCTGCGCGGCGTCCACCGCGCGGTGCACCGCTTGGTCGGTGGGCAGGTCGGGATCGACGTACTCAAGCCGGCCGTCCGGTGTCGTGCCGACGGCCCCGGCTTGCTCGAGCAGGTTCACGGCTTTCGAACGCTTTGCCGCGGACGACGTGACCGTGTCTTTGAGCTGCGCCGGCCGCATCGGCCCGTGCTGCTCCCGCAGGGCGCGCGCCACCTCATCAACAGCGTCGTGCGGTGGCGAGTTGGCGGTGAGGAACGTCTGCAGGTGCAGGTCCTGCGGGCGGTAAAACAGGATGATCTCGGCGCCCTGGCCGTCGCGGCCGGCGCGCCCGATCTGCTGGTAGTAGGAATCCAGTGAATCCGGTACCGACGAGTGGGCGACGAACCGCACGTCGGGCTTGTCGATCCCCATGCCGAACGCCGAGGTCGCTACCACCACGTCGAGCTCGTCGGCGAGGAACTTCTCATGCGTCCGCTCGCGGTCAGCGGCCTTCATCCCGGCGTGGTAGGCCGCCACTCGTACCCCGCGCTGCGCGAGCTCGTCGGCGTAGAACTCGGTGTCCTTGCGGCTGGCCGCATACACCAACCCGCGGCGGGTCGCGGGATCCGCGGTCAGGGCACGTACCCGCGCGATGACCGCCTGGCGCTTGTCGGTGTCGTCGGTGAAGTGCGCCACGGCCAGGTGCAAGTTCGGGCGGTCGAAGCTGGCGATCACCTCCCGGGGTTGGCGCATACCCAGCTGCCGCACGATGTCGCGGCGCACCGGCGGTGCCGCGGTGGCCGTCAGCGCGAGCACCCTCGGATGGCCCAACCGCTCGATCACCGGGCCCAGACGCAGATAGTGGGGGCGGAAGTCGTGCCCCCAGCCCGAGACGCAGTGCGCCTCGTCGACCACGAACAGCGACACGCCTTGATCAGCCAGCGCATCGAGAACGGCATCTTTGGCCAGTTGCTCGGGAGCGAGGAAGGCATATTCCGCCTCGCCTTGCCGGATCGCTCGCCACGCCTGCCGGTGCTCGCCCCGGCGCTGGGCGGAGTTCACCGCCACCGCCTGCGGCGCGGCACTGTCCTCGATGCCTTCCAGCTGGTCATGTTGCAGCGCGATCAGTGGGGACACCACCAGGGTCAGCCCCTTCAACAGCAGCGCAGGCACCTGGTAGATCGCCGACTTACCGGCCCCGGTGGGCAGTACTGCCAGCACGTCATGACCGGCCATCACGTGCTCCATGGCCGCCAGCTGCTCGGCAGTCAGCTGCGACCAACCAAAGGTCTCGGCGGCCACCCGCCGTAGCTGCTCACGCGTCGTCCGTTGCACCACCGTGATCGGTACCCACCGCCACCACGCCGCAAACGAGGCCGCCGGTGCGCCGTTGACCTCCCATTTCCGGTCAAAACAGAGATAGCAGACTCCCCGTCGGGAACCACCAGCCGCCGGGTGTAAGTGGCCGCCAGGAGGGGAACCCCATAACTTCACGCACGACCCAGCGGCGGGGAGATCTTGTGATGCGGACGCGTCATAGTGGCCGAATTATTTTCGTAGTGCAGGCACTGCTGATCGGTGCGCTCGCCATCGCTGGTCTGATCACCGCGGCAACCTCGCCCACCGGCGTCGGGCATGTCGCCAGCTTCTCCATGAACACCCCGCATAGTGTGCTGCTGCTGGCCACAGCTGCGGCCAGCCTGCTGGCCGTACTACGCAGCCGGATCGGCCGGTTCTGGGCCATGATCCAGGCCGGCGTCTACACCGTGGTCTTCCTGGTCGGCACCGCAGCCAGCACGGGGCACTCGCAGGACACCTGGCTGAGGTTGAA
>DASQVU010000096.1:0-10182 GCA_035640615.1 Pseudonocardiaceae bacterium | reverse complement strand
AGGCTTCCGGGAACTCGCCGTCCCATTGGTGGCGCATCTGTGTTGGGGACTTGAGGTAAAACTCCGGGGCATCAAAGGTCAGCCGGTCGGGATCCGAGATAGTTTTACCGGTCTGCACGCACAACAGCACCTCGTGCGTCTTGGCGTCCTGCGGGTACGTGTAGTGCAAGTCGTTGGTGGCCAGCCCGGGCAGGTTGAGGGTCTTTTTCAGCCTGACGAGGTCCTCGCGGGTCCGGCGCTCGATGTCGATACCGTGATCCATCAGCTCGCAAAAGAAATTGTGCCGGCCGAAAATGTCCCGGTAGTCGGCGGCAGCCTGACAGGCGGCGTCGAACTTATCCTGTTGCAAGAGGCGCGCCACCTCACCCGATGGGCAACCGGTAGTGGCGATGATTCCTTTGCCGTACGCAGCCAGCAGCTCGCGGTCCATTCGTGGCCGGTAGTGGTAGCCTTCCAGACTGGCCAGACTGGATAGCCGGAATAGATTGTGCATGCCCTCGGTGGTCTCGGCGAGCAATGTCATGTGGGTGTACAAGTCACTCGAATAGTTGTTCTTGCTACCGTTTCTCGCCCGCGCTACCCGGTTGCGCTCGTGCCGGGAACCGGTTGCAAGGTATGCTTCCATGCCGATAATAGGCTTGATCCCGTACTTATTGGCTTTCTTCCAGAATTCGTAGGCCCCGAACAGGTTGCCGTGGTCGGTTATCGCCAACGCGGGCATGCCCATCCGGACGCATTCGGCGAACAGGTCATCCAGCCGGGCCGCACCGTCGAGCATGGAAAACTCGGTGTGCGTGTGGAGGTGCACAAATGACTTACCGGCCACACCGATGATCGTACTCGAACATGCGTTCGATCGCCACTCCAGTCGGCCCGGGGCTAGGACGGTGCCGGGCCGTCGTCCGGGACTGGCCCAGCGATCACCGTCTGCTCGGGCAGCAACGGCGATATCGCTAGATCCTCGATGGACGTATCCGGCAGCGCGGCCTGCACTGCGCGGGCGTCCGGGCGGGCAGCCACCGTCCGAAGTGCATCACCGTCGCCGAACACCAGCACCGCCAGCACGCAGGCGCAACCGCGGTCCAGGTGGGCGGCCTCCGCAGCGGCAACGGTCGCGCGCCTGGTATCGGGTGCTACTCGGGACGCTGCCAGGCGTTCTGCAGCCGCAGATCGCTGCGCCCTGGTGAGCTCTGCGACCGGCCGCTGGCCGGCCAGGTCCCGGGTGATCAACGCGGTCTGCACGCGTGGCAGCGGCACCCGGAAGACCACCTTCGACAACCGGACACCCTGCGCCAGCTCGGCGGCGTGCTCTGGGCTGAGGTAGTTGTCCAGCTGGACTAGGGCCCAGGCGGACGAGTGCCCCGCGGGCAGCGATGCGTTGGCGCGCCGCAGGTAGTTAGCGACCGGTTCGCCCGCCTCCGGCCCGAGCCGCTGTACGCCAGACGGCACCGGTTCATCCCGCTGACCCGCTATCCACGTGGTGAATCCGAACACCACCACCAGCGCGGCCAGCAGCACCCACCAGGTTCGCCGCAGCATCAGCTAGTTCTGTGCGGCCAGCACATCCAAGGCGTGGCGCAGGTCGTCGGGATCCGGGCTGGTGAACTCGACCCAGTGGTCATCCGCAGGATGCGGGAAGCCCAGCCGGGAAGCGTGCAGCCACTGCCGTTCCAACCCGAGTCGCTGGGCCAGCACGGGATCGGCACCGTAGGTGAGATCACCGCAGCAGGGATGCCGCAAAGCAGCGAAGTGCACCCGGATCTGATGGGTGCGTCCGGTCTCCAAGGTCACATCACACAGCGACGCGGCCGGGAAAGCCTCGATCACCTCGTAATGTGTCACGGATGGTTTGCCGCCGGCCATGACCGCAAAGCGCCAGTCGTGCTTGGGATGCCGATCGATCGGGGCGTCGATAGTGCCTCGGCTGGGGTCCGGATGGCCTTGCACCAGCGCCCGGTAATGCTTGGCCACGGTCCGATCCCGGAAGGCCCGCTTCAAGGACGCGTAACCCCGCTCGGACTTGGCGACCGCCATCAGGCCGCTGGTGCCCACGTCCAACCGGTGCACTACGCCGTGGCGCTCTGCCGCGCCTGAGGTAGCCACCTGGATGCCTGCGGCGGCCAGACCACCGAGCACGGTGGGCCCGCTCCAGCCCGGGCTGGGGTGTGCCGCGACCCCGACCGGTTTGTCGACCACCACCACGTCGGCGTCGTCATGCAGCACCTGGAGCCCCGGCACCGGCGCAGCCGTGACTACCGCTGGCTGCGGCGGGTCGGGCAGGGTTATTTCCAACCAGGCGCCCGCGGCCAGCCGGTCAGATTTGCCAGCCGGACTGCCGTCGATGAGCACCGCACAGGCCTCGGTCAGGCCAGCCACCACGGTGCGGGACAACCCGAGCAGCCGGGCCAGCCCGGCGTCCACCCGCATCCCGTCCAAGCCGTCGGGTACCGGGAATGTCCGGATATCGCTCATTGCTGGCTCCGCTGGCCAGGGGTACCGCGGGTACCGTCGAAATCGCGCCCGGTCGCGGCAAGGAAGACCAGCAGCACGCCGCCGCACACGATTGCCGAGTCCGCCAGGTTGAACACCGGCCACACGCTGCCGTCTGGCGCCAGCAGCGACAAGAAGTCCACCACGTGCCCGCGCAACGGCCCAGGAGCCCGCAGCAACCGGTCCACCAGGTTGCCCAGCGCCCCTCCCAGCACCAGCCCCAGCCCCAAAGCCCAACCGGCGCTGCGCAGCCGGGACACCAGCCGGATGATCACTATCACGACCGCCACCGCGATCAGCGACAGCACCCAGGTCAATCCAGTTCCCAGGGAAAACGCCGCTCCCGAGTTGCGGTACACCACCAGGTACAGCGCACCACCCAGCAGCTTCACCGGCGGGTGATCCTCCAGGAACATCACCACGATGATCTTGCTGAGCACATCGAGCAGGAGCGTTACGCCTGCGGCGGCGGCCAGCAATCCGGTGCGGCGCGGACGCGGCGCTATCTCAGCGATCTTCTCCTCGCCCGCGGACGCTGGTTCGGCGTGCTGGGACTCGGTCATGACACCATTGTGACCAATCCTCCCCGGCTCCTCAGGCGCCGGTCTCTCCGCGCCATCGGGCCAGCCGGCCGGCTCGGTGTACCGCACGGATCCGCCGCTCAGCCTGCTGCCGGCGATCAGCCGTCGTGACCACCAGCAGCTGGTCCCCCGCCTGCAGCCGGGTACTCGGCTCCGGGGTGAACCCTTGCCCATCGCGCACCACCAGGCTTACCACCGCGCCGGTGGGCAGTCGCAGCTCCCAGAGGTAGACACCGTGCAGCCGGGACGGTTGGGGCACCTTGATCTGGAGCAGTTCAGCGCCCATCTCGTCCAGCGCTGCCGAGTCCACCTCCATTTCCCGCCCCTGCTCGGGGCGCGCCAGTCCCAACCAGCGCGCGACCACCGGCAAGGTGACACCCTGCACCGCGGTGAGGACGACGACCAGCACGAACACCACGTCCACCAGCCGCTGTGCGCCCGGGAATCCCTGGGTGAGCGCGATGAGCGCGAGCACGATAGGTACCGCACCTCGCAGCCCCGACCACGACAGGAAACTCTGCTCCCGCCAGGGCACTCGCAACGGCGTCAGAGCCAGCGCCACCGATACCGGGCGCGCCAACACCACCAGCACCGCGCCGGCCACCAGCGCGGGTATCAGGACGCCAGGCAAGCGAGCTGGTGAGGCATACAGGCCCAGCAGCACGAACAAGGTGATCTGGGCTAGCCAGCCCAATCCCTCGGCAAAGGACAGGGTGTCGCCGCGATGGGGTAGCCGCGCGTTGCCCAGCACCAGCCCGGCTAGGTAGGTCGCCAGGAAGCCGGAGGCGTGCAGGCCCTGCCCGGCGGCGAAGGCGAGCACGCAGACCGCGATGGTCGCCAGCGGGTAGAGCCCAGTCGCGGGTAGCGCTGCGCGGCGCAGCGCCCAGGCTCCCGCCGATCCCAGCGCTGCCCCCACCAGAGCGCCGGCGAGCAGTTCGTAGACGACCAGCAAGGGCGTCCACCAGCGCACCAGGTCGCCCGACGCGAGCAGCACCACGGCGATGTACACCGGTGCGTCGTTGATGCCCGATTCCAGCTCCAGCGCCCCTGCCAGCCGGGGCGACACCCGCAACGCCCGCAACACGCTGAACACCGCCGCAGCATCCGTGGACGAGAGCACCGCACCCCACAGCAGCGCCGTTCGCCAATCCAAGCCGAGCGCCAGGTGCAGCACCCATCCAGTGATGCCAATACTCACCGCGACTGCCACGGTGGCCAGTGCGATCCCCGGGGTCAGTGCTGGGCGGATCACCGACCAGCGGGTGGTCAGCCCGCCTTCGGCCAGGATCAGCACCAGCGCCCCGATACCCACTGCCGCGGTCAGTGGCGTATTGGAGTACTGGATTCCCAGGCCGGCCTCGCCGATCAACAGGCCGATGGCCAGGTACAGCAGCAGCGACGGTAACCCGAGCCGGGTGGAGACCCGCACCGCGAGCACCGCCACGAGCAGCACCGCGGCTCCGGCTCCAAGCGCGACTTCGACCTCGTTCACGCCGCTCGTGCCTGCGGTTTCTCAGGTTCAGCTCGACCAGGAGATCGTGACCAGATCGCGGTGCCGCGGCCCCAGCCTCGCGACCGCCTCGGCCACTTCATCCCGGCGCTGCTCCGGTAGGCATAGCCGGCGCAGCGAGAAATCGATCTCTGCATCGGGGTGGCGTGGCTGGGCGGGCCGGGTCCAACTCTGAACCTCCGGATGAATCCCTACTTCGGCGATGACTGCCAGCACGTCCTCCGCGGTTGTCGGTGGCGGCCGGCGTAACCCGTGGAACTGCAACCACAGCGGGTCCAGCCAGGCGCCCGGATGTACGGCATGCAGCTCGACGACGACCCCGCGGCGCGCCGCGGCGCCCAGCGCCAGCAGGAACGGCGCCAGCTCGAGCGTGTTGTAGCCGACGTGGTGGCTGACCACCACGTCGGCGGTGCCGGCCTCTGGTGCGACGTCCGGCCACGGGCCATGCACGCTGCGGTGCGGCACGCGCCGCTCGGTGCAGGCCCGCTCGAACGCCCGCAGCATGTCCGCAGCATGGTCCACCCCGGTCAGGTGCGACACCTTCGGCAACAACGCGAGCCCTGCGGCACCAGCCCCGCACCCGACGTCGAGCGCGGTGCCACCCTCAGGTCCGAGCAGCTGCAGCGCAGCTCGGCGAGAAGGGGTGTCCTCGGGAGCCGCCGGTGGCACGAAGCGGGCCGGATCGTGCCGGCTGGGATCCCGCGGGGCGGCAGCGCGGATCTCGGCGGGGATTGCGCGGCTCAGTAAGCGCTCGCGCCAGCGAGCGGCTGCAGGGCCGCTGCTCATGAGTGAGTTTCGGTGCTGGAACACTGTTACACACTCACGACCCTGACGGCCACCTCGGTGCCGTCCCCGACGGTGCCGGCGTGGCCGTCAGATACCGGTGCGTACTCGACCCGCCGGGCGAGCACCTCGCCGGCGATGAACTGCTCGTGTTCCCGGGCCGCCGCGCGTACGGTTTCTGGGGCGTCGATGGTGAGCACCACCCGGTCGGTGACCTCCAGGCCGGCCTGCTTGCGGGCTTGCTGGGCGACCCGGACCAGGTCACGGGCGATGCCCTCGGCGGTCAGCTCCGGTGTGAGGGCGGTGCACAGTACCACCAGCCCGGATCCATTCGGCAGCGCGGCGGTTTCCGCAGGGTCCGCGGCGACCAGCCGCTCGGTGAACTCCCCGTCCAGCAGCGGGATGCCGGCCGCGGTCACGACCCCGTCCGGGCCGCGTTCCCAGTCCCCTTCCTTCACCGCCCGGATCACCTTCTGGGTGTCCCCACCCAGCCGTGGTCCGCAGGCGCGGGCATTGACGATGAGCTCGAAGCGGCCATGTGCGGCAACGTCGTCGGTGAGCTCGACGCTCTTGACGTTGACCTCATCGCGGATCAGGTCGGTGAACGGCTCGAGCGTGCCCGCGTCGGGTGCGGCGACAATGAGCTGGGACAGCGGCTGGCGCACCCGCAGACCCCGAGCCTTGCGCAGGGACAGCGCGGTGGACACCACCTGGCGCACCCGATCCATCGACATCACGAGAGCAGGATCCGCCGGCAGGCTTGCCGGATCGGGCCAGTCGGCCAGATGAACCGAGCGTTGTCCGGACAACCCGCGCCAGATCGCCTCGGTGGTCAGCGGCAGCAACGGCGCAGCCAGCCGGCAGAGCAGCTCCAGCACGGTGTGCAAGGTGTCGATCGCGCCCTGCTCGCCGGCCCAGAACCGATCCCGGGACCGCCGCACATACCAGTTGGTCAGCACGTCGCAGAACCCGCGCACGCTGGCACATGCTCCGGCGATGTCGTAGCGGTCCATCTCCGCGGTGAGGTCGGTGGCCAGGTCGTGCAGCTTGGCCAGAATGTAGCGATCCAGCAGGTCGGGGCTATCAGTACGCCACCGGCCTTCAACACCCGCCGCGTTGGCGTACAGCGTCAGGAAGTACCAGGAGTTCCACAGCGGCAGCAGGGCTTGCCGCACGGCCTCCCGGATGCCCTGCTCGGTGACCACCAGGTTGCCGCCGCGCAGGATCGGTGAGGACATCAAAAACCAGCGCATCGCATCCGAGCCGTCCCGGTTAAACACTTCGGTGACCTCGGGATAGTTGCCCTTGGACTTGGACATCTTCAGCCCGTCGTCACCGAGCACGATGCCGTGGGACAGGCAGGACCGAAACGCCGGCCGGTCGAACAGCGCGGTAGCCAGCACGTGCAGGGTGTAAAACCAGCCGCGGGTCTGGCCGTTGTATTCGACGATGAAATCGCCTGGGTAGTGGTGCTCGAACCAGTCTGCGTTTTCGAACGGGTAGTGCACTTGCGCGAAGGGCATCGAACCGGACTCGAACCAGCAGTCCAGCACCTCCGGCACCCGGCGCATGGTGGCGCGCCCGGTCGGATCGTCCGGGTTGGGCCGGGTCAGCTGGTCGACGAACGGTCGGTGCAGATCGGTGGGACGCACCCCGAAGTCGCGTTCCAGCTCGTCCAGCGAGCCGTAGACGTCCACCCGCGGGTAGGCCGGGTCGTCAGACACCCATACCGGCAAGGGCGAGCCCCAGTAGCGGTTGCGGGAGATGTTCCAGTCCCGGGCGCCTTCCAGCCAGGCGTCGAACTGCTTGTCACCGACGTAGTCCGGGACCCAGGTGATCTCCCGGTTCAGCGTCACCATCCGGTCCCGGAACTGGGTCACCGCGACGAACCATGAGGACACCGCTCGCTGGATGAGCGCGTTGTTGCAGCGCCAGCAATGCGGGTACGGATGCTCGTAAGTTTCCTGGCGCAGCAGCACACCGCCGACATACGGCGCACCGTGGCGCAGGTCCCGGATGATCGACCGGTTGGCGTCGAAGACCTGCATGCCGGCGTACGGCGGCACCTCGGCGGTGAACTCCCCGGCCGAGTCCACCGGAACTACCACCTCGATGCCTGCCGCGTCGGTGACGGCCTTGTCCTCTTCACCGAAGGCCGGCGCCATGTGCACCAGCCCGGTGCCCTCATCGGTGGTCACGTAGTCAGCCGGCAGCAGCTGGTGGGCATTGGGCCGGCCGGCGAAGAAGTCGAACGGTGGCACGTAGCGGAGGCCAAGCAGCTCGGATCCGTCGTAGCGGCCCACCACCAGCGGCTGGTCACCGAGTTCCCGGGCATAGGCGGCCAACCGATCCTCGGCCAGCAGGTAACGCTCGCCGCCAGCTTCCACGGTGACATACCTGAGCAGGGGATGCACCGCCACTGCCAGGTTCGACGGCAGGGTCCACGGGGTGGTGGTCCAGACCAGCGCGAGTACACCGTCCAGCGCGGATGCCGGAGCGGACAACCGCAGACCGACAGTGACCGCCGGATCTTGCCGGGTGCGGTAGACGTCGTCCATCTTGGTTTCGGTGTTGGACAGCGGCGTCTCGCACCGCCAGCAGTACCACAACACCCGGAAGCCCTGATAGATCAGGCCCTTGTCCCAGAGGGTCTTGAACGCCCACAGGACGCTTTCCATGTAATCGAGGTCGAGGGTCTTGTAGTCGTGGTCGAAGTCGACCCACCGCGCCTGGCGGGTCACGTAGTCGCGCCACTCCTGGGTGTATCGCAGTACGGAGGCGCGGCAGGCGGCGTTGAACTCGGCCACACCCATCCGGTCAATCTCGGACTTGTGCTTGATGCCCAGTTGCCGCTCCGCTTCAACCTCAGCGGGCAGGCCGTGGCAGTCCCAGCCAAACCGGCGCTCGACGCGGCGCCCCCGCATCGTCTGGTAGCGCGGCACCACGTCCTTGACGTAACCGGTCAGCAGGTGGCCGTAATGGGGCAGGCCGTTGGCGAACGGCGGCCCGTCATAGAAGACGAATTCGTTGGAGCCGTTCTCGCCAGCCGGGCGGGCAGCTACGGAGGCGGGGAAGGTCTGATCGGCTTTCCAGTACCGCAGGACGCCGGCTTCCAGTTGCGGGAAGCGCGGCTGGGCGGAGACCGGCTCGGTGTCGACTTTGGGATAGACCATGGCGGCGTGTACTCCTGTGCAGGCTCCTGCACGGGGACGACCAGCAGCTACGCTGCCGACCGCGGTACCACCCCGCTTGCCGCCCACACAGCGGACGGCCCCTCATTGCGCCGGCGATGACGGGCCGGACCCGTCCGGTTCTACTGGGGACTCACCCGGCGGGTGTGCCCTGTTCTTCCGGAAGCTCCCCGGTGATAGCCGGATCGGTGCCTGTGACTCCCAGGATACCTGGGCGCAGCTACTGGGTTTTGCCGGGCTCGGCTGCTGCGGTAGCGGCTTCGCGAGCGGCGCGGTGCTTGCGCGTCAGGCTGGTATCGGGGCGGCAACGATCACAGGGAGTGAAGCCCAACTCTCTGGCCTCGCGTACCGGCAGCCGTTCAGCACGCTCGTGGTCAGGCCACCGGCACCGGGCGAGGTGGTACCGCGGCTGCTCGTCAACGACTAGCACCTCGTCGGCAAGCTCATAGATCAACAACAGATCCGCCGCGTCGGTGTCCTCTTCGCCGGGCTGCTCATCACCAGCCTGGAGCTCACCATCCGAGGTCTGATCGGGCTGGACCGTCATCGGTGCTAGCGAACGCGGCGCCTCGGCATCCCGGACCGGCTCGTCCTCTGACACCGCTAGCTCGTCATCGGGTAAGTCCTCATGCTCAAGCCGCGACCGCCGCCACCGCCGAAGGATCATCGCCGCGGCCACGGCACTGAGCGTGACCGAACCCCACGCCAGACCAATATGGCCCGTACGGAGGGCGGCAATGAGAAAGCCCACCGCCGCCAGCAGCAGGATTACCGTGAGGCGCACGGCCGGTCGAGTCAGCTACCGGCTTCGGCACGCGCGCCGAATCCGGACGTCACGAAGCCCTGGCTGCGAACCGTGTCTGCCGGCGTGGAGGTAGCGCGGCCATCTAGCTCTCGAAGCTGGGACTCCAGGTAAGTCTTCAACCGGGTGCGGTACTCGCGCTCGAACGTGCGCAGTTCGTCGATCTTCTTCTCCAGGACGCTCTTCTCCTGGCTGATCGAGCCGATGATCTCGCTGTGCTTGCGCGCCGCGTCTCGCTCGAGTGATGCTGCCTTCTCGCGGGACTGCCGATCTAGGGTTTCAGCTCTGGTGCGGGCGTCGTTGAGCATGGTTTCGGCCCGGGTCCTGGCTTCGTTGACCATGCCGTCGGCCTTCGCCCGCGCATCGGAGAGCAGCTGCTCGGACTTGGTCCGGGCCTCGGCCAGCATCCCGTCGGCTTCGGCCTTGGCTTCGCCGGTCAGCCGGTCAGCCATCTCCTGGGCAAGTCCCAACACCTTGGCCGCTTGGACGTGATGGTCGCCACCTGGCGAGGTCTGCTCCATCATCGGGGGTGGTACGGGTGCCATCACCGGTCGTGGCGGCTCCAGCGGGCGGAGGTTGCGCCCAGTGTCCACCGGCCCAGCACGGAGCTGCTGGTCAAGCTGCTCAACCTGGTTACGGAGATCGTTGTTCTCTTCGATCAACCGAGCCAACTCGGCCTCAACAAGGTCGAGGAAGGCGTCCACCTCGTCCTCGTTGTAGCCCCGCTTGCCGATCGGCGGCTTACTGAACGCGACGTTGTGAACGTCGGCGGGGGTCAACGGCATTGGATCACCTCACGCAGTCCTCGACGACACTTGCACTAGC
>DASQVU010000095.1:0-4547 GCA_035640615.1 Pseudonocardiaceae bacterium | reverse complement strand
GCCGTCGTGGCCACGAGGTGACCGTCGTCGATCGGGACGGCTTCAACGCCCACCCGGTGGACTCCGCAGAGCAGCTCTTCGGTGCCTGGCAACGCCCCGCGATCGGTCAGTTTCGCCAGCCGCACAACTTCCTCGGTCGTGCCCGAGCTGTGGTACGTGCGGAGTTTCCCGATGTCTATGCGGCGCTGCAGGCACTCGGTGCCGGGGAGGTCGATCAACAGTCGTTCTTGGGGCCGGCACCACGATTGCCAGGCGACGAGCAGTTGGCAACCATCGCCTGCCGTCGCCCGGTGTTCGACGCGGTCCTGCACAAAGCGGTGTCCGAGCAGCCGAGGGTGACGTTCCGGTCTGCCGACGTCTCCGGTTTGCGTGTCACCCACCGGGCAGCGGTCCCGCACGTCAGCAGTGTGGAATTGAGCTCCGGGAACGGTCTGGAGGCCGATCTTGTCGTTGACGCGACAGGTCGTAATTCGCCGGTATCCGGGTGGCTGAGCGCCGCAGGCGTCAGGGCGTGGCCCGAGCAGAGCTGCGACTGCGGACTGCTCTACTACAGCCGGCACTATCAGTGGCGCGACCCCGCGAGGCCGTTGCCGTATGCCTCGGTTCTCGGCGGCCCGCGCGGAGACCTCGGCTACCTCGCATTTGCGGTGTTCCTTGGCGACAACGCCACGTTCTGCCTGTGCGTGATGCCTCCCTCGTGGGACAAACAGTGGCGCGAGCTGCGCCAACCCGAGGCATTCGATCGTGTCGCGCGGCATCTGCCCGGCATGAGAGCGTGGCTCGAGTTGGCCCGACCGATCACTGGCGTGCTGCCCATGGGACGGCTGCGAAACACCTTGAGGCGCACCGTGATCAACGACGTGCCGGTGGTGAGCGGGCTGGTCCCGATCGGGGACGCCCGCAGCCACACCAATCCGACGTTCGCCTTCGGCGCTTCGCTAGCGCTTTCGCAGGCGGTGGCCCTGGGATCCGCCGCCGACACCGCGACTGACCCCGACGACCTCGCGATGAGTTTCGAAGAAGCGGTAGACCTGGACGCGACCGAGCGCTTCCATGCGGTGAGCGCGGAAGATCGCGACCGTTACCGCGCGTGGTCCGGGCAGCCGATCGCAGTCACTGACCGGCACGACACGATGGCGCTGTTTCTCCGTTCCGTCGTCTACCGCGTCGCTACTCGGGACCCAGCCATCCTGCGCGCGGTCTGCCGCCGGATCAACGCGCTCGATCCCGTCGATGCTCTCTCAGCCCAGACTGATCTGCTCGACCGAGCTGAGCGCATTTACCGCGACATCGCTGCCGAATCGCCCCTCCCGCCAGCCCGGACGGCACTCCTGGACGCCCTGCACGCGCGCTAAGTGCTCCATGTCGGGCGCTAGGCAAGGGTGGCGTGGCTACGGCTGGCGAGTGGTTCGTCGGGTTGCAGCGCGGCGCGGACGCGTAGGATGCCACCTTCCAGCCGGCCGCGGGGACGTAACCCGGCCCGGCGCAGCACCCGTGTCAACGCGCTGTTGCCCACCTGCGATACCGCGACGATCTCGATGACCCCATCCGCTCGCGCCAGCTGGACCAGGTTGCGAGCCAGTGCGGTGCCCAGGCCGCGGCCCTGCCAGGCGTCCTCCACCAGCAGCGCGATCTCCGCTGCGCCGGACGCGGCGGGCATCAGATTCGCCAACCCGATCGCCGCCCCACCGTCAGGGGTGACTGCGAGCAGACTGGTGGCTCCGTCGGCGCCGATGAGCTGCTGCAGTACCGCAGCGCTCAGCACCGGCCTGGTGGGCAGCGAACGCAGCGATCGGGTCTGCGGTGAGCAGCGCGCATGTAGCGCCGCGACCAGCGGCGCATCCGCGGCGGTGGCAGCCCGTAGCAGGACCTGTGCCCCGTCCGTCAGCTGCACGCTCATCCGGGCCGGGACCAGCCGGCGCCCGTCGGAACTGCTGGCGAGTTCGAGAAGCGCGGCAGCCTGGGAGATCTCGGTGGCGGTGAACGGCCAGCCGCGACGTAACCGCACCCGGGCCGCACCGGTGCCTACCTCCGCCTGATGCGCGGGCGCAGGCGCGGCTGGAGACTCCTGCGGCCCAGCGAGCTCAGCGCGCAGCAGGGCGGCCACCGCCTGCGGGGCGCTCCCCGGATCGACGGCCACGCAGTGCGCCAGTGCGAGCGCGGTACTCACCGGATCGGCCAGCGCCTGCGCGTCGGCTTGCACCACCACGGTGACGCGGAACCCGGTGGCCTCGACCGCTTCCACCAGTTCCGGTACCGGCAGCTGGGCCGGCACCCGCACCAGTAGCTCGTCGGTCACCGCACCGTCTTGGGCCGGCTCGCCGACGACGTGCAGCGAGACGATGTTCGCCCCACAGCCGCCGATGACGGCGGCGAGCGCACCCAACTGGCCCGGCTGATCGGCAACGTTGACGTGCAGCCGCCATAGGGTCACGGTGACCACCTCCTGGCCCAGCCTGCTATGACGCCATTAGCGCCACGTTGACCAAGGGTAAAGTCAAACGCGCGCCAGCACCTGGCGAACGAAGGCTACTTCGACGGCGGCCTGTCGCAGGTTCTCGGCGACCACCAGCGATCCGTGCCCCGCGTCGTAGCGGTAACACCGGTAGGGCTTGCCCAGCTCGGCCAGCCGCGCGAGGTAGTTGTCGATCTGGCGGATCGGGCAACGCGGATCGTTTTCCCCCGCCAGCACCAGCACCGGAGCGCGCACCTCGGCGGCGTAGCTGATCGGCGACGATCTGGCGTACAGCTCGGGCAGCTGATCGGGTGCGCCGCCGAACAGCGCGCGGTCGAAGGCCCGCAGCGGCTCCATCTCGTCGGCGTACGCGGCCAGGTAATCCCCCAGCGGGACGCCGGCCACTCCAGCCGCCCAGCGCTGCGGCTGGGTGCCCAGGGCCAGCAGGGTCAGATAGCCTCCCCACGACCAGCCCTCCACCACGCATGCCGCCGGGTCGGCGAACCCGCTGGAGACCGCCCAGTCGTGCACCGCGGCGACGTCTTCCAGTTCACACAGCCCAGGCCGGCCCTCGATCGCGTCCCGCCAGGCGGACCCGTAACCGGTTGATCCCCGGTAGTTGACGTGTACTACGGCGAATCCGGCGTCCAGCCAGAGTGCCCGGTCTGCGGAGAAGCGGTCCTCGTCGGCGGCGTGCGGCCCGCCGTGGAGCAAGAACACGGTGGGAAGGGGCCGGTGAGCGGGGCTATCTGGTGGCCTGGCCACCAGGGCGTGCACCGCGCCGTGCGGGGTGGGCACGAAATGGTCGGCAAGCGGTTGCGAGCCGGGCGCCGGCTCGCCCCGGGGTGCCAGCAGCGGACGGTCGGTGCCGTCGGGGTGCAACGCCCGGATTGCAGGCGGCTCGGCGGCGCAGGACCAGGCGTACTCGACGGTGCCGTCTGGGCGCACCGCGGCACCGCCGACCGTGCCAGGGGGGATGTCTAGCGCGCGAAACTGCCCGGAAGCCAGCTCATAGCGATGCAGCGTCGAGCGGGCCGCGTGCTGATGCGCGACGAGCAGCGCCGTGCCGTCGGGATACCACTCGGCGGTGAGCTCGCCGGGGACATCCAGCGGGAGCTCGGTTTCGGTGTCCGTGGCGACGTCCCAGATCAGCAGTTCCTGCCGGCCCCGCCGTTCGTGGGCCAGCAGCAGCCTGGTGTCCCCATCCACCGGGGCGAAGCCGAGCACCTCAAGCCCCTTGCCGGGGCCGTCCCACTTTTCGGCGACCGCTTGGGTGGTCGCGTCCGGGCCGATGCCCAGCACGCGGACCGCGGGATGCCGGGAGTCGCCATGCTCGGAGTGCATGATGGCGAGCAGTTGCTCGTCGCGGGACAGCGCACCGACCCCGGCGTCATGCTCGCTCTGGTAGACCACCTTGGCGTGGCCGTTGCACGAGATCCACACCGTGGTGCCCTCATCGGTGGAGGAGCCGACCGCCGCGGTGCGCCGGCCGAGATCCACCCCGGCCGGGTAGCCCGGTGCGGTGCCGGGTAGTGCCGGCTGGGCCGGTTTGTCCTTGGGTCGTCCGGAGAAGGGCTCGGTCACCCAGCTGCCGAACTCGTCGCCGTCGGTGTCGGCGAACCACCACACCTGCTCACCATCGGGGGTCACGGTGGCGGAGCGCGTGCCGTGCGGCCGGTCGGTGACCTGCCGGTGGGTGCCGGTGCGCCGATCCCAGGCGTAGACCTCCCAGGTGCCCGACACGTTGGAGGTGTACAGGCAGCGGTCGGGGGCGTCGCGGGCCCATTGCGGCAGGCTGACCCGCGGCGCCGTATACCGGGCCCGCCAGCGGGCCTCTGCCTCCGGGTCATCGAACAGGGTCTCGGGGACGGTCGCGGCATGCGGCGATGCACTCACCCCCCGATAGTGCCGCATCAGCACCCCGACGTAGGTGAAGGTGCTAGCGGGCCAGGCGCCGCGCGGTGTCCTTGAGGACCTCGGTGAGCACGCGCTGGGCCGCCGAGCCCATGGTGGTCAGCACTGACTGCAAGCGTCGGGCGGTGTCCGGATCGATCTTGCCGATCATCTGCGCTGTCTTGCCGGTCACGGCCAG
>DASQVU010000094.1:0-2486 GCA_035640615.1 Pseudonocardiaceae bacterium | reverse complement strand
GCACACCACAGCTGGTCCACCCGGCTCGGTTGCAATCTCCAGCAGCCTTCGCCGGCCTGCGGCCGGATCACTCCGATACCCCTCCTCGGATAACCGCGGTTCTTCGACAGTAGTCGCCGCGAGATCCGCGGCGAGACCCTCGACGCTTTGCCGGCAGCGCAAGGGCGGCGCGGAGTACACCCGCCGCGCGCCGAACAGCGGCAGCAGCGCGCGCAAAGTCTCCGCCTGCCGTTGCCCCGCAGCGGTCAGCGGGCGCAGGTCGTCATCGCCTGGCCAATTCTCCCGCTCACCCGCCTCACCATGCCGCACCAGCAACACGCTGGCCGTGACGGCCGTCCAGGCGTCGATGCCGTCCAGCAGTGCCTGGTCGCGCGGATGGCTGAGCAACTCGAGCGCCTTCGCGACCGGCAGCCAGCGCAACTCGTCCACTTCATCGCTGGGACAGAAGCTGCCTCCGGTGGCGGGTGCCGCCCAGTAGTGCACCACCTTCTCGCCGGCCGGCACCGGATAGCGAGTGATGCCCAGCCGGGGCCCCAGCGTGACGGCCTCGCCGGTCTCCTCGACCACCTCACGGACCGCGGCGACCGGCAGCGCTTCCCCGGCCTTCGCCTTGCCCTTGGGCAGTGACCAGTCGTCATATCGAGGCCGATGAATCACGGCCACCTCGATTTCACCGGACGGCGAGCGCTGCCACACCACCGCGCCAGCGGCAATCAGGGCAGGCACGGGTCATTCACTCCTGCGGTGACGGTGGATTTCCTCTACTTGATGATCCCGCACGGTGGCGCCGTTGGAGGGGGAGGGCCGCCAGGAGCCGTCCGGGACGAGTACCCAGCACCGGGTCGCCGGGTCCAAAGCCGAGGTGAGGATGGCGTTCAGCTGGTCGGTCACCACCGGATCGGCCACCCGCACCAGCACCTCCACCCGGCGGTCCAGGTTGCGGTGCATCATGTCAGCGCTGCCGATCCAGTGCTCACCCGCACCAACGAAGTGGAAGATTCGCGAGTGTTCCAAGAACCGGCCGAGGATCGAGCGGACTCGAATATTCTCCGATAGTCCCCGGCGTCCGGGGATGAGGGCGCAGATGCCGCGGACCACGATATCGACCGGCACGCCGGCCAGCGACGCGCGGTACAGCGCATCGATCACCTGTTCGTCGACCAGCGCGTTGACCTTGATCTGGACGCCGGCCGGGCGGCCCGCACGTGCGTGCGCGATCTCGCCCTCGATGCGCTCCACGATGCCTCGCCGGATGCCGTAGGGCGCCACCAGCAGGCTGCGGTACGACGTCTGCCGCGCGTACCCGGTCAGCGAGTTGAACAGATCGGTGAGGTCGGCGCCGATCGCCGGCTTGGCCGTGAACAACCCGATGTCTTCGTAGAGTCGGGCGGTCTTCGGGTTGTAGTTACCCGTTCCGATATGGCAGTAGCGGCGGAGTGTCGAGCCCTCCTGGCGTACCACCAGCGAGGTTTTGCAGTGCGTCTTGAGCCCCATCAGCCCGTAGACCACGTGCACCCCGGCACGTTCCAACTCCCGGGCCCACCGGATGTTGGCCTGCTCATCGAATCGCGCCTTGACCTCCACCAGCGCGACGACCTGCTTGCCGGCCTCGGCCGCGTCGATCAACGCGTCGACGATCGGCGAGTCACCGGAGGTTCGGTACAGCGTCTGCTTGATCGCCAGTACCTGCGGGTCTCCGGCGGCTTGTTCGATGAACCGTTGCACGCTGGTGGAGAACGAGTCGTAGGGGTGGTGCACCAGCACGTCGCCTTCACGCAGCGTGGCGAAGATGTCCTTGGGGCTTTCGCCCTCGCCGAAGGCGGGATGCGTGGCGGGCACGAACGGCTCGTCTTTGAGCTCGGGAATGGGCAGTGCGTGTAGCTGCCACAGGCAGGACAGGTCCAGCAGGCCGGGCACCTCCACCACGTCATGCGGATCCACGTCGAGCTCGCGCAACAGCAGCTCCAGGACGTGTTCGGTCATCGTGTCGGCCACCTCAAGGCGCACCGGTGGACCGAAACGGCGGCGCGCGAGCTCGCGCTCCATCGCCTTGAGCAGGTCCTCGTCGCGGTCTTCCTCTACCTCGACATCGGCGTTGCGAGTGACCCGGAACAGGTGCCAGTCGGCGACCTCCATGCCCGCGAACATCTCCCCGAGATGGGCCCCGATCAGCTCTTCCAGCGGCAGGAACGTCGCGCGCGGCGAGCCGCGGTCGTCCTGATCGCTGTCTACTCGTACCAGCCGTGGCACGTTGTTGGGCACCTTGACCCGGGCGAAGCGCTCGATGCGGCTGTCCGGATCACGCACCGTCACCGCCAGGTTCAACGACAGATTGGAGATGTAGGGGAAGGGGTGCGCCGGGTCCACCGCCAGCGGGGTGAGCACCGGGAAGATCTTTTCGGAGAAATACCCCGACAGCCGCAACCGCTGCTGATCGTCGAGGTCAGACCAGGTGACAAAGCAGATGCCGTGCTTGTCCAGTTCCG
>DASQVU010000093.1:0-4465 GCA_035640615.1 Pseudonocardiaceae bacterium | reverse complement strand
TTGCCGATGCCGGCGGCACCTTCAATGATCAGCACGCCGCCGTGCCCGCGTGCCAGGGCGGCGATCGCCTGCCGGATGTGCTCGAGCTCTGCACCCCGCTCCAACAGGCCACTGGCCGCTAACTGCGCACCGCCGACTGCCACATAGAAAAGTGTATGGACTCGAACATCCGGCGCCAGCGATTAAAAGCTCCGTCCCCCACCGGCGACCGTACTGCGAAATTACCGCAATACTGACATAAGGGCTTACCTGCCCAGCGTGGACTGTACGTTGTTCAATATGTTGGAGGTATCCGCCAGTGATCCCGATGTGTTGCTCAGGGACCGAGAGGTGTCCTTCAACGAGCTATCAACCTGCCCTGCGGAGCCTCTGATCGACTGCAACGAACTATTGATACTGGACACCTGACCCGCAATCGGCTTCAACGAAGTGTCGATGTCACTCAGTGCGGAGTTGATTCCCCTGATGTAGTCGGGCAGCGGCTGAACATTAGCGGTGGCACCCGCCACTGAATTCGACGCGGTCGACAGACCGTCATCAATCGATTCGAGCGCACGGACAATTCCGATCAAAAAGCCGATAACAACCACCACGACGATGATACCGATGGTAACGAAGATCCACAAAAACCGGGCAAAAGAAGTCGTAACCGCGGGTTGCAGGGTAGTTGACGATGATGTTGAACCTGGATTGCTTGACCGGCGGCGTGCCACTTGCTGGCTTAACATTCTCCAACGTCCTAGTACAGGGTGCGGGCAGCTTGCGGGGGCCTAAACGCACCTTAGCATGACCCCACGCTACGTTAGTTGAGCCTTAAAATAAGTGGCTGTCACTTTGTGTAATTGATTGTCACTTCTCGAAGCCAGTGTTAGGCCGGGACACGAGCGTCTGCTACCGGCGGGCGTTGACCACCGCAACCCGTCCGGTGGTGGTGTAGCAGGCCTGCTGGGCGATGGCGACCGCGTGATCGCCGAAACGCTCGTAGTAGCGGCCGAGCAGGGCGGCATCGACGGCCTGTTCGACGCCATGGGTCCAATCACTGGTGAACAGCATGTCGAACAGCTGGCGCAGGAGGGCGTCCACCTCGTCATCAGTGACGGCCAGCCGGCAACCAGACAGCGGATCTTGGTACTCGACTGCGGTGGCAGCGTCGTCGGCGAGTTAGCTGGTGAGCAGGCTCATCCGGGCCAGGATGGGCCGCACCTCACTTGCTGCCATGGGGTTCGGATGCTTGCACAGCGCCATGACGGCGACATGCCGGGCGAGGGTGCCCATCCGCTGCACCTGGCTCAGCGACCGCAAGACCGCAACCACCACCCGCAGCTCCCAGGCCACCGGGGCTTGTAGCGCCAGCAGCGTGACGCAACGCCGCTCGCCAGCGACCAGCGCCACAGTTAGCTGGTCATGTTCTGCGATTACGAGGACGGCGAGCGCGCGATCGATCTGGTGCAGCGCGATGGATGCATTGGTCATCATCTGAGCGGTCAGCCGAGTCATTCTCGCCAGGTCGCGCAACAGCCCGGCCAACTCGGCGTGGAACACGGCCCGGACCGGACGCACCATTTCTGCCGGCACCAAGTGAGGTTCGCTTGCCACGGTGAGTTAGTCGCCGTATTCCCGCGACAAAGTTCCCCGTCATCCCCCGGCCGTAGCCACCACTCCCACGGAGGCGTTCCGAGCGTCGAGCTAATGCCAGGTCCGCCTGCTGGGCAAGACCAGCGCGCTGGGTGCTCCGGTGCAGGCACGGCTCGGGAGCATCGCCGTCGTGTGCACCCGTAGCCCTGCTCGATGGACAGGACTACTTTGAGGGATTTCCGCTAATAGATCCGGGATCTCGCGTCTCACAGAGGGGAAGACGTCATGACCGATCTGCGAGAAATGCTCGGAACTGTCAGTGGGGAGCCGGAGATCGATGTCGACGAACTGGCAGCGGTGCTGCAGGTGCTCACCGACCTCGACCGCGACTCGACCACCTGTGCCACCGCGATGATGGCCCACCACACCACGGACATGATCAACGCGACCCGGGCGGCCCTGGACTGTGCCGATATCGCAGGGGCTGCTTACCGGGTGCTGTCCCGCGCTACCGCCCGACATGCCGGTGTCACCCGGGCCATTCTGGAAGCCGCAGCGACCGCCGCCGATCGCTGCGCTGCGGAATGCGGTCAGCACGCCGGTCACCACGGCCATTGCCGCCTCCATTCCGAGACCGCCCGGCGCGCCGCCGAGCTCTGTCGAGCCGAGCTCAAAAACATCACCGTTTAAGTCGCCGAAAAAGAGATCCGATTGTCAGTGGCTGAGCTAGGGGCCGGTGGCGCTGCGGCCGGGCCAGCCGAGAGTATTCATGGCGCGGACCAGGTCTTCGCGTGCCCGGGCCACCCGGGAGCGGATGGTGCCGACCGGGCACTCGCACACCTCGGCGGCGGCCGCGTAGCTGAGGCCGAGTAGCTGGGTGAGCACGAAAGCATTCCGGCGCTCAGCTTCCAGGCCGGCCACCAACTCGCGGAGCAGCACGCCTTCTTCCCACCCGGACCGGTGGTGTGCGGAATCCGCGGAGACAACGGCATCCCAATCCTCGACCGCACTGGTACGCGGCCGGGCGCTGGCGCGCCGGAACTGGTCGGCGGCCACCCGCCGAGCGATGGATAACAGCCAGGTGCGGGCGCTAGAGCGGCCGGCGAAGCTCGGCAGCGCCCGCAGCGCCCGCAGGAACGTTTCCTGGGTAAGATCTTCAGCCTCGCCGCGTGCACACAGGTGGGTGAGGAAGTTGTATACGTCGCGCTGGGTAGCGCGGATGAACGTCGTCAGCGCGGTGCGGTCTCCCGCACCGGCCTCGAGTGCCAGTACGGTGATCCACGCGTCATCAGATCGGGCGTCACCCACCTGAGAAATGCTAACTGAAAGTTTTCGGGAACCTCAGAGATCCAGTGGAGGACTACTGTCACGTGGACTGCACACAGTGTAGGGAGGCACTCTCCGCCCGGTTAGACGGCGAGGAGAGCGCCGCGGAGTCGAACGCGATCGACGCACATCTAGCGACCTGCCCGGAATGTAGCCAATTCAGCGACGACGCGGCCAGGGTCACCCAACTTGCCCGGTCCGCCGTGGCAACGCACGCGCCCGACGTCAGCTTGAAAATAATGAGCGCGCTTGACGGGCTTGGCACGGTGTTGGAGGTTCTCACCGATCTCGACCGTCACTCGACCACCTGCGCCGCGGCGATGATGGCCTACAACACGACGGACATGCTCAGCGCTACCCGCGCGGCCCTCGACTGCGCCGACATCGCCGCCGCTGCGCATCGGGTCCTGTCCCGCCGCACCGCCACCGACGCCGGCGTCATCAGGGCCGTCTTGACAGCAGCAGCCACCGCGGCCGATCGCTGCGCCACCGAATGTGGTCAGCACGCCTTCCATCACAGCCACTGCCGCGTCCACTCCGAGACCGCCCGGCATGCCGCCCAGCTCTGCCGGGCACAACTTGACCACATCACCGGCTAACTCACTGCTGAAGCGTCATGAACCCAAACCGCGGCCGTGACGAACGTACGTCATAGCGAATGAGACGGGACCGACATGATGGTTGATCGAGAAGCGAAGTCCGGGATCAAGGCACAAACCAAGCGGGGATCCGCGACCTTGGCTCAGACGTACTCTACTATCGCGGGCCTGGCATATCTTGCGCTCGGTGTGATCGGGTTTGCCCGAACGGGCTTGCACGGCGGTACTGACATGAGGAATGACATGCTGTTCGGCCTCTTTATGGTCAACCCATTCCACAACGTCGTGCATCTCACCATAGGGGTGCTGTGGCTGCTCGCCGCATTTGCACTTACCGCTGCCGGTGCGGAAGGTCTCAACCTCGCACTCGGGAGCTTCTGGGTGCTGGCCACCATATTGGGTTTTTTGGGCTATCTCAGTGCGCTGGCCGTCAGTCCCGGAACGACACCAGATAACATCCTGCACCTCGGGACGGCTATCGCCACGCTGGTGTTGGGCACTGGACTGCTCCGGGCGCTGCGCGGCGGAAGCCGAACTGCTACCGCGTAAGTACTTCGCTCAGGGCATCTCCACGTCGTTTGCCTGCCGCAGGCGCACGGGCAGCCGGAGGTATATCTCGCAGCCCAGGCATACGCCGAATGCGGCATTGAGAAAGGCCGCACCCAGCGCGAGGCAGGTCAGGATGACGGCGGCCGTAGTGAACCCGGTGATGTAGCCAATGGTGCCGCCGAGGGTGAAAACAAGGCCGACACCCTGGGCGAATCGAACCGGTGCGGGATGCCCCATTCAGTGGGCGGACTGAGCCGGGCGCGACGAAGGCGCGGTACAGCTGGCCGTAGGGATGCCGCCGCGGGCCGGCGAACGCGCCGATCGCGAACACCACCGCCTGCGCAGCAAGCAGCACCGCACTGCCGGTGACCAGCACGGCAATCAGTACGGTGATGGTGACCCACGCCGAGAACCGA
>DASQVU010000092.1:0-4494 GCA_035640615.1 Pseudonocardiaceae bacterium | reverse complement strand
CTCGCAATGCGACAACGCCAACCCTAACGTGCCGGACGCGGGTACCTCCTTCTTTGGTGGGCCAGAGTCCACCGGCCCGGTCAACGGCCTGCAGGCGAGCTTCGCGCGGATCCCCTTCGCCGCGGCGAATCTCATCCCGCTACCCGACGCGGTCACCGACGAGCAGGCCATCGTGCACCTCGCGGTAAAGATGGGTAATTGCCCCCACCGCGCGATCATCCCGCAGCTGGTGGACCTGGTGGCCAGCGGTGCCGCCGACCCGGCGCAACTGCTGACCCAGGTCGAGCCGATCGACGACGTGGTCAGTGCCTACCGCACCTTCGACACCCGCGAGCCCGGGTGGGTGAAGGTGGCGCTGGCTCCTGTGGCGTGATCGCCGTCTCCATCGTGACCGCGTAGGGAGGTTCCCTGTGGCAGCTGTGCTTCCCCCACCCACCAAGCCCTTACCCCGACCCACCCCCGCGCCGATCGGTTCACAGCTGCTGGCCTATCTGCGCACCACCGACCACAAGCAGATCGGCAAGCTCTACATCGTCACCACCTTCGGTTTCTTCATGGCCGCGGGCGCGATGGCGATGCTGATGCGGGCGGAGCTGGCGCAGCCTGGGCTCCAATTTCTCACTACCGAACAGTACAACCAATTGTTCACCATGCACGGCACAATCATGCTGTTGCTGTACGCGACTCCGACGGTCTTCGCCTTCGCGAACTTGATCATGCCGTTGCAGATCGGCGCACCGGATGTGGCATTCCCGCGATTGAACGCATTTTCCTACTGGCTGTTTCTGTTCGGCGGTCTTATGTTGCTTTCCGGATTCCTCACCCCGGGTGGGGCGGCAGATTTCGGCTGGTATGCCTACAGTCCCCTGACTAGCGCCGCGCACTCCCCGCAAGTGGGCGGGGATTTGTGGATCATGGGACTAGTGGTGTCCGGCCTGGGCACAATCCTGTCCGCGGTCAACATGGTCACCACAATCATCTGCCTGCGGGCGCCGGGCATGACCATGTGGCGTATGCCGATCTTCACCTGGAATATTTTCTTCACATCGCTGCTGGTGTTGCTCGCCTTCCCAATCCTGACTGCGGCGCTGCTGGGCTTGGAGGCGGACCGGCAGCTCGGTGCGCACGTGTTCGATGCGTCCAACGGTGGGGCGATCCTCTGGCAGCACTTGTTCTGGTTCTTCGGTCACCCGGAGGTCTACATCGTCGCGCTGCCGTTCTTCGGCATCGTGACGGAGATCTTTCCGGTATTCAGCCGCAAACCGCTGTTCGGCTACAAGACCATGGTTTACGCCACGATCGCGATCACGGTGCTGTCAATGCTGGTGTGGGCGCACCACATGTTCGCCACCGGCGCCGTGCTGCTGCCGTTCTTCTCGTTCACCACCTTCCTCATCGCGATACCAACCGGCATCAAGTTCTTCAACTGGATCGGCACGATGTGGCGTGGGCAGCTCACTTTCGAGACTCCCATGCTGTTCTCGATCGGCTTCTTGTTCACCTTCCTGATCGGTGGTCTGACGGGAGTGCTGCTGGCCTCCCCACCGCTCGATTTCAATCTCGAAGACACCTACTTCGTGGTGGCACACTTCCACTACGTGCTGTACGGCACGATCGTGTTCGCGACCTTCGCGGGGCTGTACTTTTGGTTCCCGAAGATCACCGGCCGTATGCTCGACGAGGGGTGGGGGAAGTTCCACTTCTGGACCACGTTCATCGGGTTCCACCTGACGTTCCTGGTGATGCACTGGTTGGGCGCGGAGGGCATGCCCCGCCGGTACGCCGACTACCTGCCCTCCGATGGGTTCACCACGTTGCACATGATTTCCTCGGCGGGCGCGTTCCTGCTGGGCGCTTCCACGCTGCCGTTCTTGTGGAATGTGTTCCGTAGCTTGCGCTACGGCGAGGAGGTCACCGTCGACGACCCGTGGGGGTACGGCAACTCGCTGGAATGGGCGACCTCCTGCCCGCCACCCCGGCACAACTTCACCGAACTACCCCGCATCCGCTCCGAGCGACCCGCGTTCGAATTGCACTATCCGAAGATGTCCGCTCGGATGCGGGAAGAGGCCTACGTCAACCCGGCGATCGGCCAGAAGGTGTATGGCACCCCATCGGTGGTCGACAAGCGGCAGCGGGCCCACCGCAATACCGGCGCCGACACCGAGGCGATCGACGACCCGCGTGGTCAGTGATCTCGCCGCACCAATCCGTTGCCGTCTCCCCGGGCAGCCTGCATGGCAGCGGTCTCCTCCGGGGGGTCGGGCCGGTATAGCGAACCGGGGATGGGCTTGCCTGCCGCGCCGAGGTCATTCATCTTCTGGGGCACCGCCGCACCCTGGTAGCGCAGCGGGATCGGGTGGCCATGTTCGTCTACCCCACCGAGCGGCTGGTGTACCTCGATGAACTCGCCGTGCGGCAGCCGCTTGATGATGCCGGTCTCGATCCCGTGGTCGAGCAGTTCCCGGTCATAGCGCTGCAGGCCGATGCAGATCCGGTAGGTCACGTAGTAGGCCAGCGGTGGCAGCAGGAGCAGCGCGACGCGCGCGATCCAGATAAACGCGTTGATCGACAGGTCCAGGGTGTACGCGATGACGTCGTTGCCGCCGGAGATAAGCAGCACCAGGAAGAAGGTGATGGCCATCATGCCCAGCGACGTGCGGACCGGAGCGTCGCGTGGCCGCTGTAGCAGATTATGCGTCGCTTCGCTGTGGGTGAGCTTGCGTTCCAGCGTCGGGTAGAACAGCAGCAGCATGGTCATGATCCCGGGGATCACCACCACGGCCCAGAACACTGGCGGGATGTCGTAGCGGCCGAACAGGAAGATTTCCCACGGCGGAAACAGCCGAAGCAGGCCCTCGGTGAACCCCATGTACCAGTCCGGCTGCGACCCGGCGGAGACCTGCGCGGGATTGTATGGTCCGTAGTTCCAGATCGGGTTGATCTGGAACAGGCCAGACATGATGGCCAGCACCCCGACGTTCGTGATGAAGAAACCAGCGGACTTCAAAGCGAACGTGGGCAGGATGCGGACCCCGACGACATTGCTCTCGGTCCTGTTGGCACCAGGGAACTGGGTGTGCTTCTGGTACCAGACCAGGGCCAGGTGCACGCCGATCAGCGCCGCCAGCAACCCAGGGATCAGCAGGACGTGTGCGATGTACAGGCGCGGGCTGATCACTCCAGGGCCTGGATACTCGCCGCCCCACAACAGCCACTGCAGCCAGGTGCCGATGACCGGAATGGACAACACGATGCCGGAGCCGATCCGCAGGCCGGTGCCCGAGAGCAAATCGTCGGGCAGGGAATAGCCGATGAAGCCTTCCAGGATGCCGAGGATCAGTAGCCCTACCCCCAGCGCCCAGGTAGTCTCCCGGGGCTTACGAAATGCTCCAGTGAAGAACGTACGGAACATGTGCACCGTCATCGCCGCGACGAAGATCAGCGCGGCCCAATGGTGGATCTGACGGATGAACAGCCCACCGCGCACGTCGAACGATAGGTCCAGGGTGCTTGCATAGGCCTTGGACATCTCTATTCCGCGCAGCGGGAGGTACGAACCCTGATACCTGACCTCGGCCAGTGACGGGTCGAAGTACAGCGCCAGGTAGGTACCCGAGAGCAGCAGCACGATGAAGCTGTAGAGGGCGATCTCCCCGAGCATGAACGACCAGTGCGTCGGAAAGACCTTGTTGATCTGGCGCCGTAAGCCGGACGCAAGATGGAACCGTTGATCCAGCTCGTCGGCCGCCTCGGCCAACCTGGCCGGCAGGTCTGGTTTGCCCATGATCCTCCCCACCGTTCCTCACCGTCACCGCATGCCGGTGGCGCCGGCAGCCACGCGGCGCGGGATTACCCAAGTGCAGCCCGAATAAATCAGCATCGTCAAGGAAGTTTGCAGCGCGTCACACTGACCTCGGTGCGGTCGCTGAGCAGGCGCAATGCACCCCACACATCCGGCGCCGGGACGTGGGCGCGGTGCCGCGCAAGCGCGGTCACCGCGGGGTGCAGCGCCTGCGGGTCGGGTATCAGCACCCGATACAGCGAGTGTCCGTGGGTAAGGCACCAGCGCTCGACGTCGGCATCAAGGTCTGGGTCGAAACCGAACTCCGCATCGGGAGACAAGCCGTCGGGTATCACGATCTCCGTCCAGCCGGTGCCGGTCTGATGAGCTGGCCACGGGCTGTGCCTCAAGCCGATGTGCAGCACGTGCTGCCGGCCCAACCGGGTCGTCGGCCACCTCGATTCGTCATGTAACAGGATCACTGATGCGCCACCGGCGAGCGACGAGAAACCGGGCATAAGCAGCGGGTAGCCGGCGCAGCTTTGCCCGCAGCCGCGGCGCATCCGACACCGCGGCGGGTCCAGACCACTCATCATGGCTCTGGTGCAGGGCAACCTCCGGGTTGCGGGCGTGGAAGGCTGCGGCTGCCGGGATACCCAAGGCGCCCGCGGCCGGCAGGGAAGACCAGCAGCGCGGCTCCCACTGCAGCG